>JADYZL010000183.1 GCA_020853155.1 Bryobacterales bacterium | reverse complement strand
CGCCGTTCGCGAGGGGGCCGACGCCTACCTGCGCCGCCAGTTGAAGGTGGTTGCGGTGATGATTCTCGCGCTGGTTGCCGTGCTGTTCTATAGCAAGTACGCGGCGGGCGGACACAATGCGACACACTACGCCTTCGGACGCTCGTTCGCGTTTCTGATGGGGGCGATCTTCAGCGGTCTCGTGGGCTTGGTGGGGATGCGGATGGCCACCACCGGGAACCTTCGAGTGGCGGCAGCGGCGGCGAAAGTGGGATTTGGCAGAGCGCTGATGCTGGGCTACCGATCCGGCACCATCACCGGCATGTTGACGGACGGACTCGGTTTGATGGGCGGCACCATCATCTTCATGGCCTACGGCGAACACGCCTATGAGGCGCTGCTGGGGTTCGGCTTTGGCGGAACGCTGCTGGCACTCTTCATGCGCGTGGGAGGCGGCATCTATACGAAGGCAGCGGACGTAGGCGCCGATCTCGTAGGCAAAGTAGAAAAGGACATTCCGGAGGACGATCCGCGCAACGCGGCGACGATCGCCGACAATGTGGGCGACAACGTCGGCGACTGTGCCGGCATGGCGGCGGACATCTTCGAGAGCTACGAAGTGACGATCGTCGCGGCGATGATTCTCGGCTGGGCGAGCTTTGGCCACAAGGGCGTCATCTTCCCAATTCTCGTGAGGGCCATCGGGGTGATTGGCTCCATCATCAGCACGTATACGGTCCGGGCGGGCGATAAAGGAGACGTGGGCGAGGCGATGAAGCAGATCAACAAGGGCTTCCTGATCGGCTCTTTCCTCAGCGTGATCGGATTCCTGAGCCTGGGCTTCTTCTATCTTCGATTCGACACGAGCAATGCCAGCGCCTACGTGCTTTCGAGCGTCCATTCGCTGCCCGCATGGGCAAATTTTGGCATCGAGGGGCTCGACATGCGGCCGGCGATCACGTGCTTTATTGGCATCCTGTTGTGCATCGCGCTGAACCGCATCACGGAGTATTTTACGGGGACGGAGTTCGCACCGGTACGTGGCATCAAGCGAAACTGCGACACGGGCCACGGCACTACGATCATTGAAGGCTTCGCGGTTGGTTATGAATCCGCGACCTGGACGGCCGTCGCGCTGTGTGCCGCCATCTTTGGATCCGTGCTGGTCTACTCGACCACGATGCAGGAGGTGAACCCCATTTTCATCGCTTATGGCGTGGCCATGTGCGGGATCGGGATGCTCACGCTTACTGGCAACACGGTTTCGATGGACGTCTTCGGGCCGATCGCGGACAACGCGAATGGCATCGCGGAGATGGGCTTCGAAGAGAAGGATTTCGCGAGCGCGGCGAAGCTGAAGGAAGCGCGGCAGACGCTGGCCGATCTCGACGCAGTAGGGAACACGACAAAGGCGGTGACGAAGGGCGTGGCGATCGGCAGCGCGGTGATCGCGGCGGTTTCGCTCTATGCGTCGTTCGTGACCGTGATCGGCTCCGGCGGTGGTGGAGAAGATCAGGCGTTGCCGCTTGCGGTGTACGAACGCGTTGCGGCACTGCTGACCATCGCGAACCCGAATCTACTGATCGGCATGCTGATCGGCGGATCGATTCCCTTCCTATTCAGTTCGATGCTGATTCGCGCCGTGGGCCGCGCCGCGTATCTGATTGTGAACGAGTGCCGCATCCAGTTTCGCGACAAGGAGATCTGGGCCGGGACGAAGAAACCGGATTACGCCCGGGTTGTGGATATCTGCACCGGGGAAGCACAGAAGGAACTGGTGGGACCGGCGGTGCTGGGCGTTGTTTCGCCGGTGCTCGTGGGCTATTTCCTGGGTCCGGTGGGCCTCGCCGGCTTTCTTGGCGGCGCGATCGTCGCGGGCCAGTTGCTCGCCTCGTTCATGTGCAATGCGGGGGGCGCCTGGGACAACGCGAAGAAAATGGTGGAGGACGAGCCGCGCGACCTGGAAGCCAACACCGGCAAAGGTAGCGAGAAGCATAAGGCCAGCGTCACCGGCGATACGGTGGGCGACCCACTGAAAGATACGGCGGGCCCGGCCATCAACCCACTGCTCAAAGTGATGAACATGGTTGCGGTGCTTGCCGTGCCGCTGATGCTTTCCTACGATCCGGCGATTGTCTCAACGGTGAACCAGGCGGCGGCGGACAACCAGTTCGCGCTGACGGCTCCTCTTGTCTACGTGGGCTGGGATTTCGGCCGCATCGCCATGGTGACGATTTGCGCGGCGCTCATCGGTTGGGCGCTGTGGCAGAGCAAGCGAACGGTGTCGTACTAGGCAAATTCGCCGCGCCGGGTTGGTGGTCCTGTTGGAGCGCCATCCCGGCGTCCTGGATTCGTGGGCTTAAGGCGGCCGGAAAGCGGAGCGAGCCCGGCGGCGAAGTGGTTAGCTTCCCTCCTCCGGCGCTCCAATTGCATGAAATAGATTGTGCAGAAAGGTCATGTTGTCGCACTGGACATAGTGCATCGCGCCGCCCATGCGGGAGAAGCTCTTGCAGAAGCGCAGGGAGGAGGCGGGGTTCGATTTCGGCGGGTCTCCGTGAGTCCAATCCCAGCCGCCGCTATCCTGGAGATCCACGACGTAGATGGTGAGACCGGAGACGGTT
>JADYZL010000182.1 GCA_020853155.1 Bryobacterales bacterium | reverse complement strand
GGTGAGAGCGCTGGCGAGCAGGATGCAGATCAACAAGGGTTTCGTGTAGCTAATTGGTAGATGTTAGCGCGGTACCGGCTTACGCCAGCCCGTTTCTAAGCTCCCCTTTCAAACCGTGCGTGCCGTTTTCCGGCACACGGCTTACCGATGATCTTCTTGGTGTGGCTTGCGCCGGGTACTGCACCGTGCCCATCAACTTGTGCAGACCCATCCCGTAGAGCAGTTTGCCGGAGAATGGCTCGCGCTTCGTCGGCCGCTGCCCACCACGCCGGTACTGCCAGCGCCGCAGGCTTTTGACTACGAAGCCGTCCATCTTGTTGAACTCCCGGTCGGCATTCCCCGTCCGGAAATAGTTCCCCCAGCCGCGAAGCACGGGTGTCAGTTCGGCGATGATCTGCTTCACGTCCTTCCCGCTTTGCTGCTTGCTGGTCAACTCTCGCACTCGGTCTCGAAGCTTCTTCGTCGCCTTCGGGCTCGGCCACCGTTGCATGAAATGCTTGTCCGGCCGCCGTTGGATGCTCCGCTTCTTGCGAATCGTGCAGCCCAAAAACACGAAGCTCTCCTTGCCTCGCCTCAAGTCCACCAGCCGCGTCTTCGCCGGGTGCAGCGTCAGCCCGAGCCGGTTCATCACCAGCCCGATCCGCCGCAGTGCTTCCTTCGCCCTCGATTCCGTCGCGCACAGCGCGACGAAATCATCGGCGTACCGGACCAGTTCTCCGAGCTCGCTGCACCGCGCCGCCCAGATCCGGTCCAGCTTGTTGAGGTAGATGTTCGCCAACAGCGGTGAAATCACTCCGCCCTGCGGGGTCCCCGCCAGCGTTTCCCTCACCGTGCCGTCTTCCATTACCCCGCACTCCAACCATTGCCGGATCAGCTTCAGCACCCTCCGGTCCGAGATCCGTTCCTTCACCAACTCCATCAAAATGTCTCTTTGGATGTTGTCGAAGTAGCCTTGAATGTCTGCATCCACGACAAAGTTGAATCCCCGGTTGCCCGCCTTGCGGATTGCTTCCAGGGCCTGCGTCGCGCCCTTCTTCGGTCGAAATCCATAGCTGAAGCTCTGGAAGTCCGCCTCGAAAATCGGCTCGATCACCAGCTTCGCCGCCATCTGCACCACTCGATCCCGCACTGTCGGTATCCCCAATGGCCGCTGCTTCCCATCTGCCTTCGGTATCCACCGCCGCTTCACCGGGGAAGGGCGATACTGGCCTGCCCGCAGCGCTGCCTGGGTCTCCCGCAGAAACTCTTCCGCGCCTCGTTGCTCGATCGCTTGAATCCTCTCCCGGTCCACCCCGGCCGCGCCACCGTTGCCGCGCACTCGTCTCCATGCTTCCCACAGAACGTCACTTCTGTAGATCCGGTCATACAGCGCATGGAACCGCCGTGTCTTACTCTGCTTGGCACACACCCATAGCTGGATCTGGAGTCGTCGTACTTTTTCCTTGGGGGTGTTGGTCATCGCTGACATGCCCTCGCACTTACCTCCTTCCCAGCTCGATCAAAGCAGGGCCCCTTCCCTCCACCGTGTTGTCTTGCACGGCTTCCCAGGTACTACCGGCCCCTCGGACTCCCTGCTGGCTCCGTGCGATTTCCGCCTTCCGGCTTTATACCCACGGTCTTTGCCTGACTCGGCTGCCAGCGAGGGTCTCTCCTGTTCCGCATTGCTCTTTCCCGACGTGCCACCGCCTGAGACCCCGGGGAGGTCCAACACCCGCTTCGCTCCAGGATGCTGTCTGTTGCCTTCGCCGTGACATGAGCGGCTCGGCCCTCCCAAACACCTTTCGGCTGACAATTTGACGAGGCTATTGCGTTCACTGATTGTTGCGGCCCGCCGGTTTGCTCCCTTCTCTTTCAAAGGCTTTCGACACTCCGCTCGGCTCGGTCGGATTTCTCCTCCCGGCTGGAGTCTGCTTCCGGGCGCTGCGCTGCTTACCCGGTCGGGACTTGCACCCGCTAGAACAACGCGTCTTTCAGGACGCACCATGGCGGACCCCATTGTATGTTGGACCGTCGGAGCGGCCGGTTTCCGTACACTGGAGCGGTGATAGCGGTTTTCGCAAAAGCGCCGCGACCGGGCGAGGTGAAGACGCGGCTGGCAGCCGCGGTAGGCGACGAGTGCGCGGCGGGGTTGCACCGGGCCTTCGTGGCCGACGTACTGGCAACCGCGTTGAGCCTTGGCGAGGCAGTGGAGTTGCACACGGATCGTCCGACGGAGGAATGGGCGGAATTCAGGGTGGCGCGGAGGCTTCAGGTGGCGGGTGATCTGGGGACACGCCTGTTGCACGTACTGCGGACGGCGGCGCCGGCACTGATCATCGGTAGCGACGTTCCGTCAATCCCGGCGTCGCACTTGCGGCGGGTGCTCGATTCGACGGCCGATCTCGCGCTGGGGCCGGCCGAGGACGGCGGCTATTGGGCGATCCGGGCGCGGAAAGCGCCGGGGGAGAGACTGTTCCGGAACGTTGCCTGGTCATCAGGCCGGGAGCTCGAGCAGACCGTGATGAACGCGCGGGAGGATGGGTTGGATGTGGAGATCGGGCCGGAGTGGTACGACGTGGACACGGTCGAGGAGTTCAGGCGTCTGCTTGCCGGTTGGCGGCCACCGCACACATCGAGATTCCTGCGGCTTTTCGGGCCTCTTCGCGTCTAATTAAAGAGTATGGCAAGCAAGGAAACGACAAGTGGCCCGCAGGTGGGGGACACGGCGCCGGAAATCGAACTGCTGACCGGCGAGGGTACACCGTTCAAGTTGTCCTCCCTACGCGGGAAAGAAGTGATTCTCTACTTCTATCCGAAGGCGAACACGCCCGGATGCACGACGGAGTCCTGCCAGTTCCGCGACGAGGCCAAGAAGATTACCCGGAAGAACGCCGTGATTG
>JADYZL010000181.1 GCA_020853155.1 Bryobacterales bacterium | reverse complement strand
GCGCACCGCGAAGGGAGCAATTCCTTCGGCAGGGTAAACCCCGCGTGGAGCAAGGCCAAATAGGGGAGGATGAGGCGGCCCGTCTCGCTACCACTCCCGGGTAGGCTGCTGGAGCTTGTCAGCGATGGCAAGCCAAGAGGAATGGCTACCGCCCGCGCCCCTGGGCTGCGGGAAACAGAAACCGGCTTATCGCCAGCCGGATCCTTATTCTTCTATCTCCTTCATTACAGAAGGGTTGCCTCATTTCGTCGCATCTGCTAATGTGAAAGATTGGACGAAACGAGATAGGTTTCGGGGTCCTCCCACCGGATATCTCCGCTCCGCTTCCATCGCAAACCAATTCCAATACTTTGAGGTTCTCAGATGTCCGGGCATAGTAAATGGTCCACGATCAAGCATAAGAAAGCCGCGGCGGATTCCAAGCGCGGCAAAATCTTCACTCGTCTCATCAAGGAAATCACCATCGCCGCGCGTTCTGGTGGAGACCCGGATTCGAACGCCCGTTTACGCACTGCCATCGCTGCCGCCAAGGCCGTGAGTATGCCCGCGGAGAATATCAAGCGCGCCACCCTTCGAGGCACCGGGGAGCTCGAGGGCGGCGAAATCGACGAAATCACGTTTGAGGGCTATACGCCCGGCGGCGCCGCCGTCATGGTCGAGGTGGCCACGGACAACCGGAATCGCACCGTCAGCGAGATCCGCCACATGTTTTCGAAGAACGGAGGCAACCTCGGTGAAGTCGGCAGCGTTGCCTGGATGTTTGACCGGCGCAGCCAGATTTTCGTGGGCGCCGCCACCATCGCGGAAGACGATCTGATGGAACTGGTGCTCGAAGCCGGTGCCGAAGACGTCCGCGTGGACGGAGAATCGTTTGAGGTGCTCTCGCCCATGGAGTTCCATACCGCGGTGATGGATGCGCTCGAGAAGGCGGGCATCGCCACGGAGAGCAGCCAGATCGCCATGATTCCCAAGAATACGATCGAGCTTGCGGGTAAGGATGCCGTGGCCACGATGAAGATGATGGATCTTCTCGAAGACCACGACGACGTCCAGAACGTCTACTCGAACTTCGATATCGACGACGCCGAAATGGAACGGCTCAATTCCTGATTTGATTCTCCTCTCTGGGGAGCGGACCGGTCATCCATGCGCATTCTGGGGGTCGATGGCGGCTCGGTCCGCACGGGGGTGGGTATTATCGAGAGCGATGGCAGAACACATTCGCTTGTCTACACCGGCACAATTCAGACTAAGCCCTCGCAGGCTTTTGGCTCCCGTCTACAAGCGATCTACGAAGGATTACTGGCCGTAATTGCCACGCATCAACCTGTTTCCGCGGCGGTCGAGGACATCTTTAGCCATGCCAACGTGCAGAGCGCGCTCAAGCTGGCGCATGTCCGCGGCGTGGCGATGCTCGCGATTGCCCAGTCCGGGATTCCCTGTAACGAATACAGCCCCAACGCCATCAAGTTGAGTGTGGTGGGGTACGGCAAGGCGCAGAAAAACCAGGTGCAACAGATGGTGCAAACCTTGCTGAACCTGCCGGAAGCACCCGCGTCGGAAGACGCCGCCGATGCCCTGGCCGCCGCCATCTGCTGTGCCGCGCACCAGGGCTTTCCGCATCCACTCCGCAAACCATGAACTTCAAGCTTGCCGTTGGGTTGCTCTTCGCGCTCGTCTCCATGGCTGTGGCCCAAACGGCCGGGGACCGCATCGTCTACCAGAAGGTCTTCCCCGGTAGCAATCCGGAGTTTCAGGAAATCTCGATCGATCGCAGCGGCGCGGCCCGGTACAAGGAAGCAAAGGACGACCCGAACCCCGTCGAGTTCAAAGTGGATGCGCCGCTTGCCACGGAGATCTTCGCGCTCGCCGAATCGCTCGACCATTTCCATCGAAAGCTGGAATCCGGTCTCGCCGTGGCTCGAGTGGGGGAAAAGACGTTCCGATTCGAAGGCAGTACGCCCGGTTCGCAAACGTACAACTATTCGGTCGACCCTACGGCACTGAAGCTCCAAGATACCTTCGAAAAGATGGGTGAATCCCAGCGGCTTTTCATCAAGCTCGAATATACCGTGCGTTTCGATCGCCTCGGGACGTACGATGCGCTCGTGATGATGGACCAGGCGCGCGCCCGTGGACGCCTCATCGGTACCGAACATTTCGTTCCGCTCCTCGACCGCATCGTCAAGAACAAGCGGTTCATGAACATCGCCCGCGACCGCGCGGATACCCTGGCTCGCTACATCCGTGAAAGCGGCGCCGCCCCCGCCCCGAAGTAGAACGCCGCATCATGAAGCACTTGCCGATTCTCGCCGCCCTCTTCTTTCTGACGCTGCCCATCTGGCCGCAGGACGCCCCCGCCGCGCCGGATTCCACCTCTGCCACATCCGATTCCTCTCCCGCGAAGGACGAGAGCGGCGACGCGGTCGATCTTGAGGAAGAGGCGCTCCGCGCGGGCGTTCGCGATGCCAACGGCAGCCAGATCGATATCATCCGCGCCCTTGAAAAACATTTGGCCCGGTTCCCGGAAAGCAAGCGCCGCGAAGAAATTCAGTACGTGCTGCTGAAGTCCGCGATCGACCTCGGCGACGATACGCGCGTCGCCAGGTACGGCGTCCTGTTTCTCGACACCGGGGCGAATGACGTTGCGGTGATGGATCGCGTGATTCCGCTGCTTCTTCGAGACCCTTCGGAGGCCATGTCAAAGCGCGTGCTCGCGTACGCGAAGCGGTATGAAACGGCAGCGCAGGCCATTGCGGAGAACCGCCCGGAGGCCACCGGCCTTCTGCCTTCGTGGAAGCAAAAGCGAGACCGCGCGTTTGCCCGTGCCTTCGTGTTTCAGGCGCGCGCCGAGGGAAACCTTGGCCATTTCGACGAGGCGTTGAAGCTGGCCCGGCGCAGTTACGATATCGACCCTTCCTCCGAATCCGCTCGCGAGATGGGCCGCTGGCAAGCAAAGCTCGGCCAGAACGGCGAGGCGCTCGCCAGCTACGCGGATGCATTTGCGATCGAAGATCCCCGGAACGATGCGGCGCATCGGGACCAGGATCTCATCCGTCTTCGTGAAATTTACGTGGCAAAGAATGGAGCGGAGACGGGCCTGGGCGATCTCATCCTCGCCGCGCATGACCGCACACGCACGGCCCTCGCCACAAAGCGAGCCGAGCTCGACGCTCTCGCCCCCAACGCGGCCTCCACCAAACCGGCCGAGTTCGTTCTCGCCGCTCTTGAAGGGGAACCGCTTTCCCTGGCTTCCCTCCGCGGCAAGGTCGTGGTTCTCGATTTTTGGGCCACCTGGTGCGGTCCATGCCGGATGCAGCATCCGCTCTACGAAGAAGTAAAGCAGCGCTTCGCGAAGAACGCCGATGTACGCTTCCTCTCCGTGAACACGGACGAAGACCGCGAAGCGGTGAAGCCGTTCATCCTGGAGAACGGCTGGCCGCAGCAAGTGTATTTCGAAGATGGGCTCGCCGGAATCTTGCGAATTTCCTCCATCCCGACCACACTAATCATTGGCAGGCAAGGGGCGGTCTTCAGCCGGATGAACGGATTCGTTCCGGATACCTTCGTGGATCAGCTATCCAGCCGCGTAAACGAAGCGCTCAACGAATCCGGCGGCGCGGGCGAAACATCCGGATCAATGGGCGATGTGATCCGCCCGCCGGATTCAGAACCGCCGGCCCGTGCAGAGGGTTCCGCCCAGGCGAGATCCGTCCCCTGACCTTTGCACGGATTGGCTTCGCCGTGCGCCGCCGCGCGTCGTGGCATTCGATCCGCGGCTGCTCCGGTCCCGTGGCCATGCTTGGAGAGTTCGATGCCATTGCCGTCGTTGCGTCCCGTCCTCGCCCGATCCCGAAACATCTTTGCGGCCGTGCTGCTGGGAATCGTGCTGATCACCGGGATCCTGGTGGTTTCTTCGAGGGAGCCCACGGCCACACCGGACGCTCCTCTCCCAGACAACGGGGAGAGCCTCCTGATACAGGCTCCCGATTCCGAGGGTGCGGCAGCCCCCAGGCTGGCCTTTTCGACCGAGGAGCTACTCGGCCATGCGGATGCCGCCACGGCGGGCTCTCTGGTGTTTGACCGGCTTGGCGATGGCAAGCCCACCCTGCTCATTTGGTCGTCCTCCGGCATCCAGACCTATGCGGATGGCTTCTCGCCGATCGCTTCCACCGCGCTTTCCTCGTTCAAGGGTGTCCTCGACGTGAGCGCCGCGGATTTCAACAACGATGGAGCGTTCGATCTCTGCGTCGTTACCGGAGACGGCGTATCGCTGCTCGCGAACAGCACCGGCAGTTCCCGCTCATTCACGGTCGCGAGCCATTTCCGAGGCCACTATGTCCAGGCCCTTTGGCTCGACTACGATCACGACAACCGTCTGGACCTGATCCTTCTGGGCGCACGCCCCCTCTTGCTTCATAACTTGGGCGATGCGGGCTTCGCGCCGCAGCAGAAGGCCATTCCGTTCGCCGCCGGACGCGCCATCGCGGGCGCGGTCATTCACTCCGTGCCGGATTCGAGGGCCGCTGACTTCATCGTGAGCTACCAGGGGCGCACGGGAGTGCTCTACCAGGACCGGATGGGGGGCAATTACGCAGCGCGGGATCTTCCCGAGCTTCCGTCCGGTGCCCATCATCTCCGCTCCGGCGATTTCACCGGCGATGGCGCACAGGATTTTGTCTTCCTCCTGGGACGAAACGCTTCCATGGTGGAGAACCTCGGCGCTTCCTGGAGAGCCGCCAAAACCGTGCCCTCCGACGGAGCCTTCCTCTTCGCCGATTTCGCCAACCTCGGGGTGTGGGATTGGATGTCCGGTGGCGTCCTGCTCGCCGGTGGCGACGCCAACTTTTCACAGTCGCGGGAGATGGCGACGGTCCCGGCGATGCACGCTCTGATGGCGGCGGACTTCAATCAGGATGGGAAGATGGATTTCGCCGGTGTGTCGAGGGATGGCTCCATCCTTCGCTACATCAATCAGACCGATCTGGCGAACCGGTGGCTGCGCGTCCGTCTCCGGGGCGTCCAGTCTCCCAAAGTGGCGCAAGGCACAATCGTCAGCTTGAAATCGGGGGAGCACACGCAACAGTTTGTATATGGCGCGGGTCCGTTGCAGATGGGAACCGGCGCCTCCACAACCGTGGACTTGCTTCAGCTAGTCTGGCCGGATGGCCTCATTCAGATGGAAAGAAAACTGGAGACCAACAAGGCATACACTTTCGAGGAAGCCGCACCGCTCTCAAGCCCCGGCGGTAGTGCGGCGCCTCCACGAGCGGCGTCTCCATCCCTGCCAAAACCGTAGCGGCAGCGGCCTGGCAAAACATCCACTATTGCCGCGCTCACCGGCTCGGCGCGCATCCCGTCCATGCTGACGCCGCATTCAAGGATCAGATCGCTCCGCCAGCCGGTTCGAGGGCGGCCCAATGGCACTCCGGAGTCCACTTCGCCAATGCGGCCAGCCATTCCTTGCGGCGTGAGCGCAGCGCGATAAGGCGGGACGCATGCGCGGAATCCCGCGCCAGATTCCGGGTCTCATCCCGGTCCGCCGTGAGATGGAACAACTCCTCGAATGCGGGGCGCTCCTCCAGATAATCGGTGTACTTCCATTCGGTGGTGCGAACCCCTTCGGTCTTGGGAATCCACTCGTGCTCGAACAGGTGCGCGTAGAACCAGTCGGTTCGCCAAGGCACGCGCCGGCCTTGCAGCAGCGGCTGCAGCGCTCTCCCCTGCATCGAGGAAGGGGCCTTCACTCCGGCGTACTCAAGCAAAGTCGGGGCGATATCGATATTGAGCGCCATTGGCTCCAAGCCCTGCCCACGCTGCGCTTGCGGCGCGCGCGGATCGTAAATCACCAGCGGCACGCGGATCGATTCTTCGTGCATGAACCACTTGCCCGCCAAGCCGTGTTCCGCCAGATAAAAGCCGTTATCTCCGGCATACACAATCACGGTGTTTTCAGACACGCCGCGCCGCTCGAGCGCTTCCCGCAGCCGCCCCACCTGTTCGTCGATCCCCGTGATCAGCCGGAAGTAATTCTTCACGGAGCGCTGATAGAGCTCCGGCGTTGAGAAGCGAACCGCCCACCGCCGCCGCGCCTCGGAGCCTTGCACGCTCAGGGGAAGTTGCGAGATGAATCGAGGCGCAGCCGTCTCCGGCATCGGAATTTCGACATCGCGATAGAGCGCATCATACCGGGGGTCGGACAAAAATTGAAGCGGGTCCTGGTCCTGCACATGGGGCGCCTTGAAGCTCACGGAGAGGTGGAACGGCTCCCCCGGTTTGCAGCCGTCGAGGAACTCCACCATCTGGTCTCCCATCCGGTCGGTAAGGTGCCTGCCCTTGTGACCCGGCTGGGGGAAATACTCTCCCTGGCCCTGGAATCCCCGGAAATAGTCGAACGCCTGCTCCGGCATTTTTCCGCCGTCGATTCCCCATTTGCCCACGAACCCGTTCCGGTAGCCCGCCCGCTTCAAGAGTGCCGGAAAGCTCTGCGCGAAAAGCTCCGGCGCGAAGGAATTCTTGAAGCCCCATATCCGGTGCGAGTGCGCGTGGAGCCCGGTGAAGATGCTGGCCCGGCTCGTCACGCAGATCGCGGTGGTGACGAACATGTTCTGGAAGCGCGTGCCAGCCGCCGCCAGCCGGTCGATGTGCGGTGTCCGAATCGTGCGGTTCCCCATGCATCCGAGGGCGTCCCAACGATGGTCGTCTCCCAGCAGGAATACCAGGTTCGGGCGTTCCCCGCCCTGTGCCGGGGCGCGGCTTCGCAGAAGGAACGGAGCGGCCGCGGCGGCTCCAGCGGATACGAATTGGCGCCGGGGAAGGGGTGGCATCGGCCTTACTGTATCGCATCCCGCGCAGCACTTCCCCGTGGCGCTGCCACCGCCGCCTAGAGAGGAGGTGCAAAATAAGCGACACTGGCAAGTAGATTAGCCAATCGCTTGAAATTGGCCATCCTTTCATGGACGTCGCTTCCACGGTAGCTCCGATTCTGGCGATCATATCGCTCGCGGTGTTCATACCACTGCTCTACCGCTTTGTCCGCAGCCGCCGGGCTTTGGCTCGGCTCCACGAGGAGGCCCGCGCCGTCCGTGAAGAAGCGGAGCGGTTGCGCGCGGAGACGGAGTCGCTCCAAAAGGAGATGTCCGCCTCTCGATCGGAACTGGAGCGGCTTCGCGTGGAACTCTCCATCGCCGGTTCCACCATGGCCGCCCGGGAGGAGGAACTCGACGACACGAGAATCCGGGCGCGCCAGGCCGGGGTCACCAAATCCCTCTTCGTCGCCAATATGAGCCATGAGCTTCGCACCCCCTTGAACGGCATCCTCGGCCTCACGGGAAATCTGCTGGATTCGGGCCTCACGGAGAAGCAGCGTAGCGAAGTGGAACTCATCCAGGTGGCGGGCGAGGATCTCGTGCGCATCGTCAACGATGTCCTTGATCTTTCCAAGCTGGAAGCCGGGAAGCTGCTGCTGGAGAAAGTGCCCTTCGACTTGTGCGAACTCCTCGAAGGCGCTTTTTCCCTGCTCTATCCGCAGGCCGAACGGAAACGTCTCGCCTATGGGCTCAGTTACTCCCACCGGATGCCGCGTAAGTTTGTCGGAGATCCCTTCCGGCTGCG
>JADYZL010000180.1 GCA_020853155.1 Bryobacterales bacterium | reverse complement strand
GGGTTTCACGTGAAACGAGGATGGCGCTGTGTGCTAGCATGGCATTTGCCTGACGCGCGGGAGAGGTATCGGTGTGGCACGGGTAATCGCAATTGCCAATCAGAAAGGCGGCGTGGGAAAAACCACGACCGCGATCAACTTGGCCGCGGCATTAGCCGCATCCGACTTACGGGTCCTCCTGGTAGACTGTGACCCGCAAGCCAACACGACTTCCGGCCTCGGAATACCGAAGAACATTCCACGCCCCTCGCTCTACCATCTTCTCGTTTCCGAGAATGCGCCTTCCGAAGCCATTCTTCATACAGAATTCGAAGGCCTTCATCTAATCCCATCCGAAAAGGCGTTAGTGGCCGCCAACCTCGAAATCATTGATACCGATGATCGCGAACTACTCCTGAGGAATTGCCTCACCGAAATTCGCAATCAGTTCGACTTCATCCTCTTGGATTGTCCGCCCGCTCTTGATCTGCTTACCTTGAATGCCCTCCTGGCCGCGGATTCCGTGCTCATCCCCATCCAATGCGAGTTCTTTGCACTCGAAGGCATCTCCGAACTCCTTGATACTGTGGCGCGTATCCGGGATCGATTCGATCATCCCATTACGATCGAGGGAGTGCTTCTTACCATGTACGACGACCGTACCAACTTGACACGCCAGGTTGCGGCGGAGCTGCGGGAATTCTTCGAAGACGACGTCTTCAAGACCGTCATCCCTCGGAATATCCGCCTTGCCGAGGCGCCCAGCTACGGAAAGCCCATCCTCTCGTACGATGTGCGATCGAAGGGCGCGGAATGTTACATCCAACTTGCCAACGAGATTCTCAGCCATGACCGACCTGCAGCGTAAGAAGAGAGTTCTTGGAAAGGGCCTCGACGCGCTGCTCTCACCGCGCGCGGCCGGCATTACGCGCCCTGCTCCCAATCCGATCGAAACTTCTGCGGAACAGCCGGTTGAACTGCCAATCGACCAGATTCAGCCGAATCCACTGCAACCTCGCTCCGTGTTTCATCAACAAGCGCTGGACGAGTTGAGTCAATCGATCCGGGCAAACGGCATCATTCAGCCACTCATCGTGCGCCGGATCGATAACAGTATTCAACTCGTTGCGGGAGAACGTCGCTTACGAGCAGCAAAATTGGCGGGGCTCAAGGCTGTTCCGGTTGTTTTCACGCAAATTTCCGACGGCAGGCTCCTCGAAGTCACACTGATCGAAAATATTCAACGGGAAGATCTGAATCCTCTGGAAATCGCGGAAGCCTACCAGCGGCTCATCCTGGAACTCGGTCTGAACCATGAACAGATCGCTGAGCGCACGGGCAAAGATCGATCGAATATCACCAACCATCTGCGATTGCTGAGGCTTCCGCCTGAAGTGCAGCAGTTGTTGGCAGATCGACGCCTCTCCATGGGACATGCGAGAGCACTCGTGGCGATAGAAGATGCCTCCACGCAAATTCACCTTGCGAACCAGGCTTCCGCGGAGTCCCTCTCCGTGCGTGAGGTCGAACGCCTCGTCCGCGATGTCGGCGGGGAAACCAAGCAACAAAAGCGAAAGTCGGATCGCCTCCCGGACTTGGATCCAAACTGGAAGGCTGCTCTCGCTCAATTGCAGGATTATCTGGGAACTCGAGTCCGTATCCATCTCCGCAGCCCCGGCAAAGGCCGGCTCGAGATCGATTTCTATAGCGAAGAGGAATTACAGCGTATTTACGCAACTATCCTTGAGGAACAAGGCTGAATCGGGTGGTGGCGGCGACTGGATTCGAACCAGTGACCTACGGATTATGAGACCGTCGCTCTAACCGACTGAGCTACGCCGCCCTGAAATTACTGCAAGCCTTTAGTGTACCGCAGCGAGGCTCCTCCTCAAATGCCTTTTATGCGACGATGGTAGAGGCGTGACGCTATGATGCGAGACGGTTGTGCGCCTACCGCCGATGAATCGCCCTCAATACCCGGTCGAAGCAGTCCATCTCTCCAAACGATATCCTTTGTTCAGCTCCCCGAGCGCCCGTCTCCGCCAACTGCTCTTTCCAAACTTCGCTGACTCACATTCCCATTTTTGGGCCTTGCGCGATGTGACTTTCCTGGTGGAACCCGGCGAAACCTTCTGTATTGTCGGGCAGAACGGCTCAGGAAAAAGTACTCTCCTTCAACTCATCGCAGGCATCATCCCGCCGACGGATGGCGAGATTGCCGTCCGTGGCCGTCTCGCGGCGTTGTTGGAGCTGGGGGCCGGCTTTAACCCGGATTTCACGGGCCGCGAGAATGTGTTCTTGAATGCGGCGCTGCTTGGCTTCAGCCGCGCGGAGATCACGAAGCGGCTCCCGGAAATCGAGGCTTTTGCCGAAATTGGTGCGTTTCTCGATCAACCGGTGAAGACATATTCAAGCGGCATGTTAGTGCGCCTCGCATTCGCGGTAGCCGTCCACTTGGAGCCGGATCTCTTGCTCGTGGATGAGGCATTGGCCGTGGGAGACATTTACTTCCGGCAGAGATGCATGCGCAAAGTCCACGAGCTGAAACGCCGCGGCACGACGATTCTCTACGTAACCCATTCGGCACAGGATGTCCGTGCTATCGGTGATCGATGCCTCTGGCTGGATTCGGGAACCATTCGAGAATGCGGTAACCCGGAGTCCGTAATCTCGCTCTATCTCGCCGAGATGACCACGCGGGATGGAAAGTACGTAGATGCGCATCCGCTGCCGACCGAGGCTCCGGACCATTTCTCGCTCGATACTCCACCGGAAACTGTTTCTTCGATTCCCAACATCGACCACCGCTATGGAGACCGTCGAGCGGAAATCGTGGGTGTCGCGTTGACCGATTCATCCGGCCGAACAGCCACTCAACTCAAGCCCCACACGGAAGTGGTGCTGCGAATTACCGCCCACGCTTCCCACCCGATTGCCCGCCCGATCTTCGGTTACGTTCTCCGCAATCATTTGGGTCTCGATCTCGCCGCCTCCAACACATTGCGCGAGGGACTTCCTCTCGCACCACTCCGGTCGGGACAGACCATCACCGTGGACTTCCATCTCACCATTCCCGAACTTTATCCCGCCGCATTTTCTTTCACCGCAGCGCTCGCGGATGGCGATCTGCATTCGTTCTCGATGTGCGACTGGCTTGAGAACGTAGTTTCCGTGGAGATGGATGGGAATCAGCCCGTCTACGGATATCTCCAACTTCCGTGCCGGATCGGAATCAATCAGCGCCTTTCTTCCGCCGCGCACAGCGAGGTGTTACATGGTTGAGTTCACCGGCGAGCGAATTGTGCCCGGGGCTGTGGACGACGATTTACTCCATGAGCACATCAGCCGCTATCGCTTCGCGAGCGGTTTTGCTACCGGCAAGCAATGTCTTGACGCCGGCTGCGGCTTGGGATATGGCACGGCGATCCTCGCGAAAGCTGCCGCAACCGCGATAGGCGTGGACATCGACTTGGGCACGGTAAACCTCGCCAGAGCGAACCATCCCATGCGCGGCCTTGAGTTTTCCGTTTCCGACGTCCGCGGCCTCCCATTCGCCGATCGCCAATTCGACCTGTCAGTTTCGTTTGAAGTCGTGGAGCATCTCCACGATTGGCAGCACTTCCTTGTGGAGATTGCCCGGGTAACCGCTACGGATGGGCTGGCCGTCATATCGACACCGAACCGGAACTACTACGCAGAGTCCAGGGGAGTATCAGGTCCGAATCCCTTTCATATTCACGAATTCGATTACGCCGAATTCCTGGATGCCTTGCGCGGTGTCTTCCGGCATGTTCGTCTGGTAGGGCAGAATGTGGTTCCAGCGATCTCGTTCTTCGAAGAGGAAGATCGTTCGGCGGCCGGAGTATTCCGCGATGCGGCTGCCAACCGTGTTGCGGACGCGCAATATTATGTGGCGCTCTGCTCGCACACCGGCGTTCAAGCCTCGGGCAATTTCGTCTACATCGCGTCGAGTGGAAACGTGCTGAAGGAGCGCGCACGGCATATTAGGCTCCTCGAACATGAGGTTCGTGCCAAGACGCAGTGGCTCGAAAAGGCAAAGTTGGAACTCGCAGAGCTCCAACGGGCTCATGAACAGGTCGAACTGGAACTGAGAGAGCGATCCCGCTGGGCGATTCAAAGCACGGAGGAATTACAACTGCGGAATGCAAACCTTGCCTCCTCCCTGGACGGGAAATGCGCGGAGTTGGAGGTTGCCGTTGCTCGCCTGCACGAAGCCGAGCGGACGGTGGACGAGCGTTCTCTTTGGGCCCGGCGGCTCGACGAGCACAACCTGGAGCTTCGCGAGCGAATCGCCCATCTGGATCACTCCCTGCTGGAGGCCACCGAAGCTGTAGCGAGCAGCATCGCCAGAGCGGAGAGTCTCTCAGATCAGCTCGATTCGCTCACCGTCGCGCTCGAGGACAATCAACAGCTACGTCATCGCGAGCAGTCGCTGCTGGCGGAGATCGCGGGCTTCGATACCACCGTGAGAGAACCCGCCGTTCCGGAGATCGCGGAGCGTTTGCGCAACATCGTGGAGACATCTCAGCAGCAGGCGGCGACACTCGAGCTTTTGCGAGTCTCTCGATGGCTTCGCCTTGGGCGCGCTTTGGGCATCGGTCCCCAATTGAGGTAGGTAATCACTTGAGTTTGCCGATCTCAGTTCAACGGACATTCGGTGTCTTGGCCGGCTTGGCCGGTACTCTGGTCTTCGGTCTGACGCTACCGTTCACCTTTCTCATCCTGCTGGTCACCGGTGTCGTGAGCCGTCGGATGCGCGGAGTTCCCGCGCCGGACGCAACGAACCTCGTCGGAGTGAATCCGGCAGCGCATGCGCACAGACCGCCGGCCAGTGTGATCATCCCAAACTGGAACGGCCGGGATCTCCTGGAGAAATACCTGCCCAGTGTTCTCGACGCCTGTGATTTCGATCTGGGCGATGAAGTGATCGTCGTCGACAACGCTTCCGCGGACGGCAGCGCGGCCTGGGTCACCCTTAATCACCCAAAAGTGCACCTGCTAGCCTTGGATGAAAACCGGGGATTTGGCGGTGGGTCGAATGCCGGGATCCATGCGGCGGCGAATCCTTACGTCGTGCTTCTGAATTCAGACATGCGGGTCGAACCCGGTTTTCTCGCACCCTTGCTTGCGCCCTTCGTTGACCCGGACGTCTTCGCGGTCGCGGCGCAAATCCGGTTTAGCGATCCCACGAAACGTCGTGAGGAATCGGGGCTAACGTACGCCCAATGGCGTCATGGGGAGGTCACTCTGGGTCATGACTTGAACGCCGGCGTTCCCGTGCTATATCCCTGCTTCTATCCCGGCGGTGGTTCCTCCGCCTTTGATCGCGGAAAATTGCTTG
Source organism: Bryobacterales bacterium (assembly GCA_020853155.1). Taxonomy (GTDB): domain Bacteria; phylum Acidobacteriota; class Terriglobia; order Bryobacterales; family Bryobacteraceae; genus JACTMJ01. The sequence goes on along the minus strand of JADYZL010000180.1, from coordinate 436 downwards.
AACTGGGTGGCTTTGATCATCTCTTCCGCCCGTTCTATCTCGAAGATACGGATCTGGGCTGGGAGGCATGGAAGCGTGGGTGGAAGGTTCTCTATGCTGCGGACAGCCTGGTCTACCACGAACACCGCGGGACCATCGGCAAGCGGTTCTCGGCTGCGTACGTCGATACCATCGTAGAGAAGAATCGCATTCTCTTTCATTGGAAGCATGTCCTCCATCCCGGCATGCTGGGCCACTATTTCTTGCGCCTGCTCTACAACTGTGTGGCGAACCTGGTGGGAGATCGGAAGCCTAGGGGAATTATCGGAGAGGCAGCCGGCCGGGCATTGCTCCAGCTCCCGGAAGTGATTCGGCGGCGATGGCGTAGCGCTTTCTCCGCTAACATTTCCGATGTGGAAGCCCTACGGCGGCATCGTCCCGATGTGTTCCATGATCG
>JADYZL010000179.1 GCA_020853155.1 Bryobacterales bacterium | reverse complement strand
TCTCGATTTGCTCCACGGAGAGCCCGGTAAAGGCGGAGACATGGGCGGGCGGGTACGCTTTCACGTCTTCCTCGACCTGTTCCCATCCGTCGCAATGTTGCCGGAGAAAATCGCGATCCGCGAGGCCATCGCGGAAGAGGATGTGCATCATCCCGAGCGCGAGGGCGGCGTCGCTGCCTGGGTTGATGGCAAGATGGACGTCGGCGAGCCGCGCCGTCTTCGTGGGCAGGGGATCGATCACGTAGAGCTTCGCCCCCGCGCGGCGAGCCTCGACGATAAAAGGCCAGAGATGGACGTTCGTATTGAGGACGCTCGCGCCCCAGGCGATGATGCAGCGGGCGTGCGCGAACTGCTCCGGCTCGGTTCCGGTTCGCTGGCCCAGGGTGAGGTTCAGCGCGGCTGTGCCGGTGGAAGAGCAGATGGTGCGGTCAAGCCGGGATGCGCCGAGGCGATGGAAGAAGCGCCGGTCCATGCTGGAACCGTTGAGCAGCCCCATGGTGCCGGCGTAGCTGTAAGGGAGGACGGATTCGGGGCCGAACCGGGCGGCGATGGATTCGAGGCGGTGGGCGATCTCCGCAACTGCCTCAGCCCAGGAGATGCGTTCAAAGCGGCCCTCGCCTTTGGGGCCCACGCGGCGCTGAGGATAGAGCAGACGGAGCGGATGATACTCGCGCTCAAGGTACTGGGTGACTTTGGCGCAAAGGAAGCCGCGCGTGACGGGATGACCGGGATCTCCCATGAGCTTCGTGGCGCGCCCATCTTCCACCTGGACGAGGACGGCGCAGGTGTCCGGACAATCGAGCGCGCATACGCTCCGGCGCAATTCGGTCACTTCTTGAGTATAGCGATTCGAGGGTGCGCACCCGGCGTTCAGGCGGCGCCGCGCATGAGGATGAATTGGAACTCACCGGAATCTTTCCCTTGCTCGCGCAGCACGGCCTGGCAGGCTTCGGGAGATTGGCCGAGGGCGGCGATGCGCCGCAGTGCGAGGTTCGCGGGATGGTACAGTTCGAGCGCTACCCAGGTTCCGGCCAAATCGCTGCGTTCGGCCAGGGAGAGTTCATCGGGGTTTCTGCCGAGGTAGCGCTGTGCGTTGCGAATGTGGACTGCCATCGTACTTCCAATTCGAGACCCGCGAGTCGCATGGGGCTCGCGGGGTTGTTGCGGACGGTCTCCCGCGAGGGGCTACTCGCTCAAATCCTTCACCAGGGCGTCCAGGCCGCGCCGGGCGTAGAGGCTGGCCAGCCGCTGCTGTTCCGGGGAGATTCGCAGAGTGCGGATCGCCGAGGGGGTGGATGCCTGGTAACGGTTGGGCATCCAGATGCTGCCATCGGCGAACTGCACCTGGCTCACGTACCCCACCATTTCGCCGAGCCGCACGGGAACTTCTTCGATGCGGCCATTCACGCTTTGGCGCTCACTGAAGCGCAACACCCCCTGCTGCCGGACGACCGTCTCGCCCGAAGGTTGCAACGCGATTTCGCCATCCGAGGCGGGCAAGGTGCCGGCGTAAAACTCGCGGCCCTTGAGGTCCCGGATGATCCAGCCGATCTCCGCATAACGGATCTCGCGGCCGGAGAGGTTGCGGACGCGCACGGTGGGCTCAATCGCTTCGTTGGCTGCAATGCGCACGGAAGCGTCGAGAGGGCGGAGCGGGGAATCCGGCATGTTGAGGAACGCGAAGCGCACGGGCTCGCTGGCCGGCAATGTAGTGGCGCGGCCGCGTTTCGCCCATTGCATATCGACGCGGGGCGCTTGCTCGCGGCGGGCGAGGATTTCCCGCATTTCGCTCGCCAGTGCTTCTTTCCCGCCGGCGCGAAGCAGTTCGCGCGCGTGGCGGCGATCCCGCTGAATTTCGAGTTCGAGCGTGCTGAGGAGCCGGCGGCTATTCAACGTATTGTCACCGGCGAAGCTGAGATCTTCGAACAGCACTCCATCCAGGCGAACCGCGACGCGAGGCTCGCCGCCCGCGGCTATGGGCTGCAACAGGCGAAGATCCACTTTGGCGGGGAAGGTCTCACCGGGGGCAACGCGGAGGCCGGGCAGGGAAATACTCGCCTTGCCGCCGGGCGCAACGTCTTGCGTAACGAAGAGCAGGGTGAGGCCATGGATGGGCTGCGAGGCCCGGTTCTCCAGATGCAGCACGAGGTGCAATTCGGCGGTGGCGGCGCTGCCTCGCTGGACGATGCGGGATTGTCCCCAATCGGTTTCCACGAGGCGCACGGGGCTCGATGGCGGGAACTCGAACTTCAGATACTTTGCCGCGGCGGCGGCGCCCTCGCTCTGCGCGAGCGCCGCCGCGGCGCATAGCAGCGCGAGGGCGGCCAGATGCAGGCCGGAGGGGAGCCGCTTCGCGATCAGGTTGTTACTCCGCGTAAACATGCGCCACCGTAAGCTGACCGGTATCCTCATCCACGTAATCCGCCCGCATGCCGCCGAGGCCGCCGCTCAAGGCCTGCTGGCCGGTTCCACGGTCATACATCACGGTCAGGGCCGTTTCTTGATTCTGCAATTCCAAGCCGCCGGGGTAGGATTCGAGCACGGAGACGAGAGGGGGTTCCGTTTGTGCGAAGCGGCCCGGCAACTGCCACCAGTAGCCCGACGCCGCCACGAGCGCGATGCAGGCGAAGACCAGCCCGGCTTTCCATCCCAAGGCGACTGGCGCAGGCCGGGATCGGATGGCCTCCCCCGCCTCCACGCCCACGAGGATGTTGGCCTTCATTTCCGCGGCCAGATCGTCCCATGCGAAGTACTCCGGCAATTCCCGGAAACGAGGCATCTGCGCGCGGATCGAAGAAAACGCCGCACGTTCAGACCGAAGGGAGTGCGCGCCACGGGAGGCGAGGCGCGCCTTCAGGCGGAGCCACAACCCGGCGTCGTTCGCGGCCAGCAGGGCGATCTCTTTTTCACTCAATCTCATCATCGCCTTTCCGCCAATCCATCGGAGGCTGGTTCGGGACTGGAACGGCAGCAGCAGCCCGCTTGCGCAGGAATTTTCGAAACTTGACGCGCGCGTTGGCGATATGGGAGCGTACGGTCGCCTTGGAACAGCCGAGCGTTTTCGCCACCGCTTCCGCATCCACACCCTCGACATCGCGCATCACGAGCGCGGCCCGTTCCCTGGGTGTGAGGGTTTGCAGGGCATCCTGAAAAATCTGGTGACTCTCCGCGCTCAGCAGCATCTGCTCCGGATTCGCGAATCTTGCTGTATCGGGAAGCTCCGGAAGCCCTTCGATGGTGCTGTGCGAGGCACGGCCCTTGCGCCGGAGAAAGTCGATAGCCGTATTCGCGGCGATGCGGGAGAGCCATTGCACGGCTTTCTCGCCGTCGCGCAACTGGTCTTCCCGCTGCAACGCCTTGATGAAGACGTCCTGCGTGAGGTCCTGGGCGTCGGCAACATTCCCCACCACGCGGTACACGAGCACGAAGACGCGCTTCATGTGCGTTTCGATGAAGGCGGCGCGACGGTCCGCGACATGGCCGGCGGCGATTTCGGCGGGCTCGTTCATGACTATGCGCAATTCGGTATCCATGCCGGAGCGACCCCGCGGGCCTACTAAGGAAAGACGCTGCGGCGCTCGAAGCGTGGATACGAATTTGTATCCATTTTACGTCCCATCGCGGAGAGCGGCGCCCGTGGACTTCGGCCGCGCCGCCCATTCCGGGATATCACGCCAAAAAAAGAAAGGCCGGGCGGAACTGCCGCCACGGCCTTTCGGAAACACTATGGGACTAGAGTTAGCCCGAACTCAGGAACGATCTCAGCTAACGGGAAGCTGTATTTTCAAGAATCATGCCTTCCATTTGGTCCTTGAGGTGGAGCTTGCGTTTCTTCAAACTCACCTCTTCCATCTGCTCATCCTCCGTGAGATACGGCCGAGCGGCAAGTTCGTCCAATTTCCGCTCGAGCGCCGCGTGCTCATTGGCCAGAATACGGAACTCGTCGCTACTTTCAATGAGTTGGTCCTTCAGTTCGTCGTGGAGTCTTGCTTCCATCTAGGGGTTCCTCTCTGGAGTGTATTTCAAGTCTCGCCGCCT
>JADYZL010000178.1 GCA_020853155.1 Bryobacterales bacterium | reverse complement strand
TGTACGCTGTGAGCATAAGCCGATTATCCCATCGGGACCTGGGATGTCTACCCGTCCTCCTCCGTTTCCCCGTCCGCCAGTGCGAGCGGGATCTGCTCCGGAATCTTCGGCGCCGGGACCGTCTCCGCGAAGGCCAGCTTGCGCAGCCGCTCCAGCGCCTCGAAATCGTTGGCCGCGCCGGCGAGGTTCGCATCCGGCTTCTTGCGGCCCGCCGATGCCGCGCCGGGGGGCAGCACGTTGAGCAGCGCCTCCATCGCGGTGAGCAGGGTGGGATCTCCGGCGAGGCGCGCGTCTTCGATCAGGCTCTGCGCCGCGCCGGTATTCCGCTCCCGCCCGACCTTGGCCGCCCAGTGCAGCGTATCGAGCATGCAATCGGCGCTCACGTGCCGGAGACTGCCGTTGCGGTGGCGCGTCACGCTATCCCAGAGGATCACGTCGTCGCCCTTCACTTCGCACACCACCTTCCTCACGTCCTGATCGAAATCGAGGCCCACCACGCGCGCCAGCTTCAGCGCCTCGTCCGCCGGAAAGCGCGGCGCGCGGAACGCGTCCCAGGCCAGCACGTACCATTCGGTGAGCGCATCCAGATGGTGCCGGCGTTTCACCGTGGCGAGCTGCTCCATGCGCCACTGCTTCACCTCGCGGCGCGCGGCTTCGAGCGCGTCCTCGGGGCGGACGGCGTACGGATCGAACTCCTCGAACCGGTCGCGCTGCTTCGTCTTCGGCTGCGGGCGCGCCGTGCCGCGCGTGAGCGGCCATGCCTCGGTGAAAACTTGGAGCGCCGGGCCGAAACTGGCCAGGTAAAGATCGATTCCGCCGATCCCGGCTTCCTGGAACTCTTTCACTTTGTCGCGAACGGCCTGGCGGACCAGCGGCTCCACGTCCTCCCAATAGCGCGATTCGGAACCCGGCGTTTCGCGCACCCGGCAGACCAGAAAGATGGTGGAGCGCGCGGCCGATTTCTCACGGATGTGGAGACTGCCCTCGGCCTCCGTGTTCACCGGCCAGGATGCGGTGATGGTGAAGCCGGCATCCATGAGGCCCTTGGCGAGCGCGTCCCATGCGCCGGCCGCTTTGTGGGTGAACATTACCGTCATGATGCCGTCCGGCTTGAGCACGCGGCGCTGCTCTTTGAAGATGGCGGCCATGCGCTCCTGATAGTCGCGTCCGGCGAGATTGCGCGCGCCGCCCTTCTGCCCGGCGAATTTGGCGGGGTTGGCGACGGCTTCGCGGTCCTTATCGGTCAGGTGGTTTGTGAACAGCTCCGGATAGAGCAGCCCCGCCGTGCGCTTGAGCCAGACGTAGAAAAAGTCGGACAGTTCCGCGTACATGACGTTGTCGTAGTACGGCGGGTCCATCACGACGCAATCGACTGAGGCGTCTTCGAGCGGGAGGGTGTCGGCCGAGGCGCAGGTGATGCGGACGCAGGGTTTGGGGCGAGGCGCGGTGAACGCGAGCGTGCCGTCGGAGGATTGGCCGAGAAGGTCGATCAGTTCGCCAAGGCACTTACCTACCTGATCGATCACCCAATCGTACCCGAGACCGGTAATGGTGGGAGCCATTTCTGCGTAGCTCCAGGTCACGGCAAAGCTGTGGCGGCGCAGCGTATGCTCCAGAACTTCACGGTTCGGATGCCATGAAAGGCCGGTCGAATTGTAATCGATGATCTTGTCGATTGCGAGTGCGATGTACGCCATAGCGGCACGATCCAGTTCGGTGTTGACGTACTGGGCCACCATGTCTTGAAAGGTCTCGACGGCAGTGCAATGGCCGATGAGTTGGCGAGGTGCAAACATCTGCCGCCAATATTTCATGCCATAGTACTGGTGCGGGCGATGGTCGTTCGTGATCGGGTCAATCTCCTCGTCCGGCACAATATTGCGCGCCTGCCAGAGGGGCATCTTTTCGGCGAGCTTCTGTTGGACGAGCGCGTCCACGTCGTCTTCGAGCCGGGGCGCGCGGAAGCCGCGGACCTTCTCGTACCTCGGCTTGCCGGCCTTCGTGTAGCCCTTGATCCGCTCCTCTTTATAAACGACGCAGTAGAGTTGATGGCCCATGCGCCCGGCCTGCGCTTGCGCCTTGATCTCGTCGCCGTCGATGGTGCGGCGGCATTCCGGGAACGGACACGTGCCGTCGCCGCCCTTCACCGTCCCCGGCGAGTGGTCCGCCTCGCGCTCCACGATTTCAAACCGCACCCGCCCGTCTTCCGGAACCAGCCGCACCCCATGTCCCACCCCCGAAAGCTTCCAGTTCGGCGACAGCGGAACCACCCCGCCGCAATACGGACAGGTGATCGTGCGCGCCCAAAGGTAGGTAGCATCTTCCACGTTATTCGGTGGGAATAGCTCACCGCAGTCCACGGCCCGACGCTTGCCGACTGCATCACCCGGTACATCGACAGCCTCGGTGCGAAGATGAAGAAGAAGGGCCAGAACCAGTACAAACTTGTCTTGGGTTGGGTCCAGGATTTCGCCCACCAGCGCAACAAGATGTTCGCTGATGACCTCACTGCTGATCTGATCGAAGATTTCAAAACCTACGGATTCCCTGACAGCATCAAAGCCGACACGACAAAGGCGACCTACACAGCAAAGGTTCGGAGGTTCCTGAAGATCGCAGAGAAGCGTGGATGGGTCAAGCAGTCGTTAGCCGCACAAGTTGATCCGTATCCCGCCACTTACGAAGAAAAGGTCCCGTACACTGACGACGAAGTGAAAGCGATCTTCAGGGAAGCGGCGTACCTCAGCGGCGGCACCACAGGCTTCGCCTCCAACGCTCAGACGTTCATCCTTCTCTTGCGATTGATGCTTCAGACCGGAATGAGAGTATCCGATGCAGTCCGGTACAATCCACGGCGCTGCGAGAAGGACGAGTTCATGTGGGTGTACACGTTCAAGCCAAGGAAGCAGCGCAAGACCGACCGCCCGAAGACCGCTGAAGTTTACCTGACGGAGGAACTGAAGACAGCCATCGACAACTGCCAGTGGTTCTCACGGAAGTTGCCATTCGCCTATCGGGAACCAGCAAAGGACGGCGAGACGGATTTTCTCGCACAGGCCGTTTACGAGCGAATGAAGGACATTGGAAAGCGATGCACGGACACGGATGGAAACCCGGCTCCCGTCGAAGATTGCCGACCACACCGACTGAGGGACAAGTTCGCCACGGATCGACTGACGGAAGGATATGCGCTCGAAGATGTCTCGAAGCTCCTGTACCACTCCACGATCTCCGTCACTGAACGCTACTATGCGCCGTGGGTGAAGGATCGGAAGAAGCGGCTCCAGAAGATGTTGTACGAATCGTTGCACGCCTGACGTTTAGGCCGCAGTCTCCGCCGTCGCCAGTGTTCGGGTCGTCTCGGCTCTGGCAACGGCCTTGTTGTGCCTTTCAGGGTACACGTATACCTTTTCCTTCACGATCTTCTTTCTCGGAATCTTGACCAGGATCCGGCAACCCGGCGTCAGCGAGTCCGCAGACTGCAATTACGACTTTGAAGGAGCGAACCGTTAAGTTCGTTTCTTCATTTCGGCCCATTCCGCCAACGTCGTATCGGACTGTCGGAACTCCGCAAGTTCCTCGTCACTCATGTTGATGAAGAATTGTCCCGAACCCGGAGAAGTTTCCAAAACCCTTCCCTTTGGAACCCTCAACACACGCTGATACCTGATTGGGAATCTTGAGGCGCAAGCAGTACAGAAATATCCGATTCGGTTCCGCCCGGATGGTTCCTTCGCTGTCATGATTTCCAATTGTCCATTGCAATCCGTTGGAGTTTTGCAGACCGGACAATTAATGTCGCCATCGCCAATTATCCGTAGCACACCTTCGCAGACCACATAGTCGTGTCCGCATTCATTGTCTTTCACTTCGTAAAGACTGTGGTTCATTCCCATTCCACCCGCTGTAATGTCCACGTCGCCAGCAGCTTTATCGAAATCCATTGGTTCGGCGGCTTCAGCGTTTTCAGCCTCTACCGTCGTTTTCATTGTTAAATCTTCTTTCATAGTTTTTCCTTTTCTCCCCATCCACGCACACGTCGCCTGTGACGCTCAGGAGTTGCCTTCCGGCGCTTGGGACACCACCGTGGTTGTGGGGAGTTTTTACTTAGTGGTGGAGGGCCGCCACGAACGGGGTAGCTTGCTTGCTCGACCAATACCATTAGAGCATGAATTTGCGATTTGTCAACGGGTAACGTATTGAAAACAATAGGTATAGCTACTTCTTAATAGGTACATCTACCGTCACAATTTAGATGTACCTAACGGCGGCTGACGCCATGAGCACCTGTTCAACCGACGTATTCCGATGACACATGCCGAACGGTGTCCAAGCCGGAATCGGTGGTGCCAGCTTCGGAGGGTTCAGCCGTGCGGCTCGGCGGCGGGGATTCATTGGAAGCCGTATAACAAGCCAAACAATCCAGGTACGATATGTTTGAAGGCACCCACGCTCGAAAAGCACGGATGCCGCCGCCAATGTCGCCGCCAGGACAGCGGTGAATCGGATGATCTGCGGCGATGCGCTCTCCCTGCTCCCCAGGCTGAAAGATCGCAGCCTCATCGGTATAGGCGAGGAACCGGGCATCCGTTCATTCCTCTTCCCACGGCGCTTTCTTCGCAACGGCAGCTTCCGGTGAATGCCTCGGCCCTGCCGATCTATCCACACTGACGATGTGGCACACCATCGGGTCTTGATGCGAAGACAATTTCACACTGAGGCCGGAACGGTGACGGTCCCGCCTTCGGCGCAACGCTCACATCGCCGCCAGTGGAGGTTCCCGTTGGGATGCCCTCCATTTGCGCCAGGAAGCCCTCAGAGCGTGCGGCGTGGCCGGATTGGACTGTGACTACCCGGAAACGGAACCAGTCCGTCCACGACTCGAATTCCGCAGGAAGCGGCGACAGTTTCGGCCCCGCCGCCCGGTCTACACCGCCGACATAAATCTCGTCATGCTCTCCGCTTGGTCCGAAATCCTGCCAGCCGCCATCGGCAGTCTCTCGCCGCTCCACCGGGACATCGTGACCTACATCTTGAACCGACCAGGGCGACGGCGACCACCATACACCCACGCCTTACGAGAATGGAACCTCGACCGGGACGAGCTTGATGCCGAGATGGAAGCGGCGTACAGCGGCATCCGGCAGTTCCTTCGAAGGCACGGCATATCCGATTCTTCGGATTTGGAATTCGTATAGCCTCCAGGACGAACGGCGTGGGCCG
>JADYZL010000177.1 GCA_020853155.1 Bryobacterales bacterium | reverse complement strand
GATAGCGGGCGGAGCCGCTGAAGTAGCGAATGGCCGGGTCCGGGTGCGCAGTCCAGGAGATGAGTTCCGGGAAGTCCACCTTCTGCGGGCCGCCGGCGAAATCCACTGTCCAGGGCCCGGCAATCGCGACGGGCGCGGGCGGCTCCGGCTGCGGCTTGGGCATGGGCGGGTTCGAGGCGGGACGGCGGAACACGACGAACATCGAGCCGTGCCCTGCGAGTGCGAGGGGAACTTCGATGCGGCCATCGGCGGTGCGCCGCCAGACGGGAGCGGAGCGGATCTCCCCACTGACCGGATCCCACAGTTCAGGTTCGCGATCCATCACGCGGAAGGCTACCGTAGACGAAACGGGTGCGGCGGTGGTGTTGCGGACAAAATAGATGTCATTGCGGCCATCGCGGCGGTGGATGAAATCGATCGCGCCGGGCGCGGCAACGTCGGGCCCAATGCCCAGATTTTCGAGCACCTGGCGCGGCGCTTGCCCCCAGACGACGCGGCCTTTGCCATGAGCGCGGCTCGTCCGGGATTGGCCGTCCAACCCGCTCCACATTCTGGCGGCAATCTCCCGTACGCGCTGCTCACTCGCGGGGAAGCCTTCGAGCCCGCTCGTCCGTTGCGGCTTCGGCCCGATCACTGTGCCACCGGCGAGAGCGAGTTGCTCGATCTTCGCGAGTACGCCGGGATGCGCGCTTCCATCCTCGGGCAGCACAAGCACTGCATACGTCGTACCGTCCGGCAGCACGAAGCGGCCATCCCGCACGGCGAGCCGGTTGAGGATGACGTCGGAATTGACGAAGTCATAGTCGTAACCGGGGCCGAGACCGGGCTGCGGTTTGCGGGGTGGCACGAACTTGTAACCGCCATCGCCATAGTAGAAGAGCACATCGCCCACGAACTGCCCGCGTTGCAGCAGGAAGGAAGAGCGGGAGAGGTAATCGACGAAGGGCTTGGCCTTGGGCCACCAGGTGACATTCGTGTTGATGTGGGTTCCCGCTCCATAGACCCAGCCGGGCTTGCCCGCCTCGCGGGGAGCATGGCTCCAGGTGTGCCATACCATGTGGTTGCCGCCTTCGCAGAAGACGCGGTCCGCGCTCGCTTTCAGATCCTGCGGCCCTTCGTGCCAATGGTGGGTGGAAGTGAAGGCTTCCATGTGGATGACCGGCTTGCCGTATACATGCCCCGCCGAGGCAGTTTCCTTCACCACCCAGAGGCTGTGCGCATCAGGCCGGAAGGGCCAGAACTCGCCCTGAATCTCATTGATCGTGCCGTTGGCGAGCAGCGAATCCACGGGAACATTGTGGATCGGCGGCCCGGGTCCTCCGGCTTCGGATTTGATGCCGAGCCCGGCGCGCTCCGCCGATTCCCGCGCCGCCCGGTAGTAGGCGCCGATCAGGACATCGCTGAGCGTCTTTCGATAGTCGTGCAGAAAGCGCGCGGTGGTATCGTGGTCCCCGATCGTGGCGCCGAAGATCGCGGGTAGGAAGGGCGTCATGTCATAGCCGCGCAGACGCTTGAAGTCATCGAGGAAGCCGGGCGACCAGACCTGGCCGACCACTTCGTAGCTGGCCAGGTAGAGGTTCTTTAACCCGCTTGAACGCAGATCGCCCAGGGTTTCCTTGAGGCGGGAAGTCACGGTATCCATGTGAGCCTTCGTGGCCTGCGCGCTGAAGTGGTCTGTTGCCAAACCATCGGAGTTCGGGCTGGGCACCTTGAGACGCTCGCCGGTATTCATCAGCACGTAGCGGAGGATGGTCCAGCGCCCTTCCGGAGCCTTCCAGCGCAAGCGGCCCTGGCGGTCCACCGATGCGGTGAGGTTCACGGCTTCCTCCCGTCCGGACAAGTGGAACGGTGGCGCACCAGCCGTCGAGAAGACGCCGCCCGGCCCGGAGATTTCGCCGTCATGGAGGTTTTCGAGGTTCCACTGCCGGCCGTAGCCGAGAGGAGCGGAAGCGCGCACCAGATCCGCGCCATCGCGTGTGCGGTCCGCCGCGTGAGAGCCCGCGACGTTGATGCCGTTTGTGTCGAGCAGCGCAAACTCGCCCAAGGTCCAGAGGAGCCGCGAAGCGTCATGGGCGCTCAGCAGCCGGAGGCGCGCGTACTTCGCCCGCGTGCCGGGGGGCAAGGGAAAGCGGCGAGGTCCCGCTCCGCGCGGAAGCGTGCCGCGAACAACCTCGTGGAAGTCCTCCTCTTCGAGGCCTGTTTCCGACAAAGCCACGCTGAATTCGCGCACGTGCGACATTGAGGTGGTTTGCGCGGTGTCGCCGGGTTCACCTTGGTTGAGCGCTACTTCCTTGAGATCTCCCGCACCGGTGAGATCCAACCGGAATACAAACTCATGCGCCGTCCCACGGCGGGCGCTCGGGACGGCAAGCACGGCGGCATCCCGCCACTCGATGGGCTTGCCGGAGGAATCTCGTGGCGCGGCGGCGGGAACCGGTGGGAACGGGAGGTCTATTTCGACCATGCGCCCGCCTTCGACGGTGATCTCCGTGGGGAAAAGCCCCATGCTGGCGTCGCGCGGTTCGATCCATGCGCCGCCCATGTCCCAACTGCTGGCCACGGAGAGGTCTACCTGCAGGCCCAGCCGTTTCGCATGCGCGAGGGATTCCTTCAATTGCGCCAGCCATTCGTGGCCGAGAAACGCCGGACCTGCGGGGGGTAGGGTTTCCTTCTGGCCGCGTGCGCCCATATCGAAGAGCAGCACCCCGCCAAAGCCGGCCTGTTTCATGGCCTCGAGTTCGGCCCGGGCCGCGTCGCGATCGACGTAGCCATTCAGCCACAGCCAATAGACATGGGGGCGCGCCTCTTTGGGCGGGTTCCGCCATCCCTTCTCGAGATCGGCGCCTTGTGGGTTGCAAGCCGCCATGAACAGCGCTGCCGCGAGGAGCGCTCCACCGGCGAGCAATGACTTCCGCATCATGAGAGGCCTCCCGTGACGATGACGCTTTCGATGCCCAGTGCATCGGCGATCCGGCGCAAGGACGCGGCCCTGTGGCCGATGCCTAGAGCGAAATGGTGGGTTGGCCCTTCATACACCCAGTTCTTCAGGAAGGCGCG
>JADYZL010000176.1 GCA_020853155.1 Bryobacterales bacterium | reverse complement strand
TGCTATCGCTGCCTCTATCCGGAGCCGCCGCCCCCCGGACTGGTGCCCTCGTGCGCGGAAGGCGGCGTGCTCGGCATCCTCCCTGGAACGGTCGGCCTGCTGCAAGCCACGGAAACCGTCAAACTAATCCTGGGCATCGGCAAGCCGCTCATCGGCCGCCTCATGATTTACAACGCCCTCGATATGGATTTCCGTTTCTTCAAAGTCCGACGGGATCCGGCCTGGGCGCCCGGCGCGCCCCACCCCACTATCAAGAAGCTCATCGATTATCAGGAGTTCTGCGGCGTTCCTCATGCGAGCGAAGCCCCCGCTCCCGTGGCGTCCCCCGTGCCGGAGATCACCGTCAAGGAACTCAAGGCGAAGCTCGACCGCAAAGAGAACTTCGTCCTGGTGGATGTCCGCGAGGTGCATGAGCACCAGATCTGCAACCTGCCGGAAGCCATACTGATCCCCCTGGGAACGCTGCCCCAGCGCCTAAGCGAACTCGACCCCGCCGCCGAGATCGTCATGCACTGCCGCAGCGGCGTCCGCAGCGGAAAGGCCTGCGGCATCCTCAAGGAAGCCGGCTTCAAGAACGTTTGGAACGTCAAGGGCGGCATCCTGGCCTGGAGCGACGAAGTCGACCCCAGCGTGCCCAAGTACTAACCCAACCCGGAGAGGCCGGCTGCCGTCGGAGCACCCGGCCTCTCCCTTTCTCCTCTTCCAGCCCTCCAGCCTACTCACACTCAAAAAAAGGTACCAAAAGTACTCGTAATCGAAGCATCTTCGGTTACAGTGATAAAGGTAGCTTTCTGGATAAACTCCCGCTTTCCGCACACTCGAACTTACACAGGAGCGTGCGTCAGGCCGGAGCCGGGCGTGGCCGCATCGCAACAGATGCCGCAAGAACGGCCCACACCTGAGACTGCGCAATCGTTAACGCAATGCCAGGCCAAGGCCAGCAAGGGAGGCGGCGGTGTCCAACCGGCAACCAATGGGGCTAGTGCTCGATGCCGTGACGGTGTTCTTGAGCGCCGTCCTGCTTTTTCAGATTCAGCCCGTCTATTCGAAGTACATCCTGCCTTGGTTCGGCGGCGCGCCCCAGGTCTGGACGACCGCTCTCGTGTTTTTCCAAACCATGCTGCTAGGAGGCTACACGTACGCCCACGTGCTTTCCTCGCGCCTGCGCTCTCGCAATCAATTTCTGGTGCATGGCGCGCTGCTCGCTCTCTCTCTATTTTTCATTCCCGTGATGCCCGCCGATTCCTGGAAGCCTCTTGCAGGCGAGGCCCCCACCTGGCGCATCCTCGCCATGCTGGCCGCCACCCTCGGTCTGCCCTACTTCCTGCTTTCGAGCACCTCCCCGCTCGTGCAAGCCTGGCTAGCCCGCTTCCGCCATGGGGCCGTGCCATACCGCCTCTTCAGTCTCTCGAACCTGGCCTCCATCCTCGGCCTGCTGAGTTACCCCTTCCTGATCGAGCCCATGATCGGCCTACGCCATCAGTTTGACTATTGGGCCGTCGGCTATGCCGCGTTCGTCCTCTCGATCGGGCTGCTGATGGCCTCCCGCTGGTGGGCCTCCCGCAATGAGCCCGAAGCCGCCCTGCCCGCCCCCGCCTCCGAATCCACCGGAAGCGGCGAAACCGCGCCTCCCAATTGGGCTGACCGCCTCACCTGGATGGCCTTCGCCGCCTGCCCCAGCATCCTTTTCCTGGGCATCACCAACCAACTCACCCAGGATGTCGCCCCGGTTCCCTTCCTCTGGGTGCTGCCTCTGTCGCTCTACCTGCTGACATTTGCGATCTGCTTTGAATACTTCGACTTCCTGCCGCGCCTCGCCATCCGCTGGCTCACCGTCTTCTTCGTCTTCCTCCTGGGCATCTCGATCTCCTTCGGCCTCTTCGCGGGGAACTACGTGGCGGTCATCTCGATCTACTGCATCGGGATGTTCGTCGCTTCCCTCTTCTGCCACGGAGAACTCTACGCGCGGCGGCCCGCTCCCCGCCATCTCACGCAGTTCTATCTCATGGTTTCCGTCGGTGGCGCCGTGGGCGGCATCTTTGTGGGCATCGTCGCTCCGTATGTCTTCAGCAGCTATTGGGAGCTGAACATCGGCCTCGGCCTCTGCGGTTTGCTGGTCTTCTGGGTGGCCTTTCAGGGCACGAAGCTGCAAACCTTCACGCGCATGCCCGCCGAATTGCAGACCCTTCCCGCGCTCTGCGCCGCCGCACTTGTTCTGGCGATGCCGCTGGTGGCCATGCGTTCCGGCCAGATCGAAACCGCCCGCAATTTCTTCGGCGCTCTGCGTGTGCTCGTGAAGGGGGAATCCCCGGATACTTTCCGCCAGCTCGCCCACGGCAGCACCAGCCACGGCCTGCAATTCCTGGCGAAAGACCGGAATTGCGAATCGGCCTCCTATTTCGGCCCGGATTCCGGCGTGCGCCGTCTGCTGCGCGCCGTCCGCGATATCAACCCCAAGGAAGGCATGCGGATCGGCATCGTCGGCCTGGGCGTGGGCAGCCTCGCTGCAAACAACCCGCCGAAAGACCGCGTGGTTTTCTATGAGATTGACCCCCTCGTGGAGCATTTCGCACGCTCCCGGTTCTCCTTCCTCAGCGCCTGCTCCGAGGGGACCCAGGTCCGCATGGGAGACGCGCGCGTCGTTCTCGAATCGGAACCGCCCAACCGTTACGACGTGTTTGTGCTCGATGCCTTCTCCGGCGATTCCATCCCCATGCACCTGCTCACCGCGGAGGCCTTCGCACTCTACAACAAGCACCTCGCACAGGATGGCGCGATGGCCGTCCACATCAGCAACCGGTACTTAGACCTGATGCCCGTGGTGAAAAGCGCAGGCGAAAAGCAAGGCTTCACCGTCCGCTTCATCCGCTCCGGCGGAGACTCCACGAAAGGCTTCTTCCCCGCTCTCTGGGCGGTCCTCGTCCGGGATCAACGCCTTCTCGCCCACGAAAGCCTCGAAGGCCCCATCGCCGCCACCACCCAGCCCGATACGAAGCTGCTCTGGACCGACGATTTCAGCAATCTCCTCTCCGCCCTCCGCAAATAGCGTGGAACGGCGCAGCCCCTGGCGGCGGAGATCCCTTGCAGGCGATCAAGCGCGACCGGCCGCCGTCAGCGTGCGGCTGTCGGGATGCCTGCAGCGGCATCGGGGGCCTGGCGCTCCCCGAGGAGATGGTGCGTCAGATAGGTGCTGCGAATCGGGACCTGGTTCTTGAACTGGCATCGGATGAGCACCTGAAACCGTTCCGGAAGTCCCGCCCCGCCCGCGCTCACGTGCCGAATCAGTTCCGCCATATCGTTGGGGTTCGATACGTATTCCGCCGCCGCCCACGTTCCCTCCGTGGTGGTGGATGCCAGCACCAGGATCTCTCCAAATCCGCGCGATGCCCGTAGCCGCGTGATCACCGCGAAATCATCCGGAATATCGTCCACTTCCGGGGACGCGGTCCGGCGGTACACAGGCAGTTCTCCCGCCTGCGGCCGCAGATTCCGTACCTCGCCTTCCTCAATTACGAAGTCCTGCTCCACCGGCAGATCCCGCAACTGCGGGTTGAATTTCCGCGGGCCAAGGATGATCAGATCGGAAGCTCGCATATCTTCCCAGGAGAGCACGCTGCTCCGGCGAATCTGGAAGCCGGCGATGGCGGGGCTCAGGAGTTGCGCGATCCGGAAGGCGGCGACAGCCTCGCCGAACGGCGCCCAGCGCCTCGTCTCTGCCGCGGGAGTTGGAGACTTCAGCGCCTTCGCGATCTCATTCAGCGGCACGGTGGCTTGCACCTCATCCCAGGTGTTGGCCCATGCATCCCGGTAGTAGCCGCTGTGAAAGCGGATAAAGAGGGGGCTCCCCAGCACCACCGTCAGCGGACGCTCGGCTTGAGCGAACGGAGACCAGAACTGGCTCATCTCCGGCGTGGATTCGACGACCGCCACGGGGGTTACAGGCGATTGCACCAGAAGCGCGACGCACGCTGCCGAAAGAAGCACCGTGCATACTCCAAGCAATATCGCCGCAAGACGCCAGCGCCCGGTCCCCGCCTTTCCCCCCTCTTTCATCCCCGGCGCCGCCGCGGCTTCCGTTCTCTCCTCCAGCGCAATTTCGTAATTCCCTTTCGGCAAGCGGATCTGGTGGGTCGAATGTCGCCCTTCGGTTGCGTAATACTGTTCCAGCCGCTGGCGCAGCTTGGAGACTTGCACGCGGACGGAAGAGTCAATCCGAGGGTCGTAATCCTCGGGCTTGCCCATCACGTCACGGCCAATGGCGTATTCTTTAAGGTCTCTCCCCCGCCCGTCGAGATACGCCTTCGTGAGATACGCGAGCAGACGGCGCAATGATTCCGTGTTGCGAAAGCTCTCGCTGTGCAGCAAGCGCGTCAATTCTTCTTCAAGAAGAATGCGGCTTGTCTCAACGGCTTCCATGGCCCTAGTGTATGTCATTCAAACGGCTCCGGTAACCGGTTCCTAACCGGTTACCAGCCGTTGCATACTTCCTTTTGCCTGCACGAGAGGCGACGATGCCCTAACGGAATCATTGCCCTCGTGGCCAGATTCCATCGCTTTGGTTGAGATCGAATCCAAGGAGCATCCCGCCATGTTGCAAAGAACCATCCCCGGCGCGAGCCGTATTCTTCCCGTCCTTTTCCTGATCGCCATTTCCGGAATGGCGGCACTCTTCTCCCAGGAATCCAGAGGAACCATCGTGGGAACGGTCACGGATCAATCCGGCGCGGCCATTCCAGGCGCCACGGTAGAGGTCACGAACAAGGCGCAAGGCGCGAAACAAGTCTTTCGTTCGAATGAATCGGGGTTGTATCAGGCGCCCTATCTCATTCCCGGCGAGTACGAGGTCGCAGCCACCTTCACCGGGTTCAAGAGAGCCGTCCGCCCCAATGTGACCGTCAGCGTCGGGGATCGCGTGAGCATCGATATGGTTTTGGAGCTTGGCGCCACGGACCAGAGCATCACCGTGACGGCGGAGACGCCGCTGCTCGAATCCGCCACAGGCTCCGTCGGTCAGGTAGTCGATTCCAAACGCATCACGGAGTTGCCCATCGCGCATGGCCAGCCTTTCGCCTTGATCGGCCTCTCCGCCGGAGTCAGCCAGAATATCGCTTCCGCCACGCTGGATCGCCCATTCGAGCCGACGCATATCATCGGTTATGCCATCAACGGCACCCGTCAGAACCGGAGCGATGTCACCATCGACGGCATTCCGGCCACCGCCACCGCGAACGCGAATGAGGTCACCGCATCTTACGTCCCCCCGGCCGATATCGTGCAGGAGTTCAAGGTCCAGAGCGCCACCTTCGATGCACAATTCGGCAACACCGAAGGCGGCGTCACAAACATCAGCATTAAATCCGGCGCCAACGATTTCCATGGCTCGGCCTACTACTACAAGATGTCGCCGAGCCTCTTCGCCAACCAGTGGTTCGCCAACGCCCAATCCCAGCCGCGCACGGATTTCGACTATGACCGCTGGGGCGGCTCCGCCGCATAAGCGCTAACTTGTTTATTGCATCGGCAGTGGGAGTCTGATACCGTGGTGAGCATGTCGATCCCCAATGCATCGGACGAGGATTGGAATTTCCTAGCTTCCTTTTTTCCACCACGATGG
>JADYZL010000175.1 GCA_020853155.1 Bryobacterales bacterium | reverse complement strand
CCACCTCGCCTTACGCCATGCGGGGCAATACGAACATTAGCGTGAATGGTTCGAGCGCCCAGAACAACAGCTACTTCATCGACGGCATGGTGAACCGCAATCTTTGGCTGAGCACGCTCATCATGGTACCGACGGTCGATTCCATCCAGGAGATGCGCGTGCTTACCAGCAACTACTCCGCGGAGTACGGCATCGCCGCCGGCGCGATTACGATCGTGCAGACGAAGTCGGGAACCAATCGCGTGCGGGGCAGCCTCTACGAGTTTGTGCGCAACGATAAGTTCGACGCCAACGGCTTCTTCAATAACCGCGCCGGGGTGGAACGTCCGGCTCTGCGGCGAAATGAATTCGGCGGCACCGTGGGAGGGCCCATCCGGAAGGACCGCACGTTCTATTTCGCGGACTATCAGGGAATCCGTGTCCGGCGGCCTCTCGGCGCAGTTTCCACCATTCCCACGCTTGCGCAGCGGGAAGGGTTCGCAACCGGAAACTTCAGCGCTCTCGGTGCTGGCGTATTCGATCCTTTTAACACCGTCATCGGGTCGAACGGAGCCAGACAGCGGGCGCCCTTCGCAGGCAACCAGATCCCGGTCTCCCGCATCGATCCCGCCGCGCGTAGCGTGATCGCGCTGCTGCCCCAGCCCACCTCCGCTGGAACCACGCGCAACTTCGCCTACAACCCGAAGATCAAGCAGCGCACGGATCAATTTGACGTCAAACTCGATCAGAACCTTGGGCAGGCGGATCGCTTCTTCTTCAAATACAGCTTCGACGACACCAATCTCGAAACGCCCGGCGTGTTGCCCGTGGGGAACGCGGGGAACGTGCCCATCGGGGAATATCTTTCCTCAACCGGCCCGAGCAGCGGCACCACCACGCCCCTCCGCAATCAGTCCGGCGTGCTCAACCACGTGAAGGTGTTCTCGCCCACGCTGCTGAATGAGGCGCGCATCGGCGTGGTGCGCTGGAACCAGAACATTAATCCGTTGAACAACGCTTTCAACAGTGCGGACGCCGTGGGAATCCCGGGCATCAACATCAACGATAAGTCGGGCGGGCTGCCGGCCATGAACGTCTCCGGGTTCCAGACTCTCGGCGATGCTTCCACATTTCCGGAAACCAGCCAGATGACCTCCTTTCAATTCGAAGATGTGGTCACCTGGACCACCGGGAATCACACACTGAAAGCCGGTGGGATTCTAATTCGGCACCGCTTCAACGGATTCTCCGCGTTTCCGACTCGGGGCACGTTCACCTTCAACGGACAGTTCACGCGGCAAATCGGCACGTCCAGCGCCGCCACCGCGCTTGCGGATTACGCCCTGGGCGCATACAACGGGGTCAACCGGAATATCCTTGCCGGCACCTTCGGGATGCGCTTCTGGAATAGCGGCGCGTTCATTGACGATACCTGGCGCGTCAACAACCGCCTCACCTGGAACTTCGGCTTGCGCCACGATATCCAGGCGCCTCCTTATGAGGTCTACGATCGTTGGTCGAACTTCAATATCGATACCGCGCAACTGGAAATTGCTTCGGGCAGCGGAGCCAATCGGCGCCTTCGCAATCTCGATCTGAACAATTTCGCGCCGCGCACCGGCTTAACCTACATGCTCACCGAAGACCGGAAGACGGTGTTTCGCGCCGGTCTGGGCGTCTCCTACGTGGAAGCCGGGCAGGGTGGCGGGCAGTTGTACAAGAATCTGCCCTTCTACTTCGCGCAAGTGGTTGCCACGGACCAGAATGCGGCCCCCTCCGCTCTCCTGAGGAACGGCCTTGAAACTCCGGTTGCGCCAGACCGCGACAACCTCGCCGCGCTCTCCGGGGGCAGCCCCAACGCCTGGGATTACAACCTTCAATCCACCCGCGTAAGCCAGTGGAGCGCGGGCGTGCAGCGGGAGTTGATCAAGGATCTCCTCGTGGATGTATCCTACGTCGGAACGCGTACAAACGGGCTGCTCTCCACCATCAATCTGAATCAATCCGTCCCGGGCGCCGGCGCACAGAACCCGAGGCGCCCATACTACCAGCGGAATCCGAATCTTGTGAATCTCAATTACCGCACGAACTACGGCGCGGCGAAGTATCACGGCTTGCAGGTGCGCGTGGAGCGCCGGATGACCGCGGGACTTTCGGCCTCCCTCTCCTACACATTCGCGAAGTACATGTCGAACTCCAACAATATCAACGGCGGTGGAAACGGCCCGCCGCAGGACGCCCGCTGCACCGCATGCGAATGGGGCTCCATGCCGGAAGACCGGAGGAACATCCTGGTGTTCAACCACGTGTGGGAGTTGCCTTTCGGTGCAAAACGCAAGTACCTCACGAGCGGCCCCGTCTCGTGGATTCTCGGCAACTGGAACCTCAGCGGCGTCTGGAGCGCGAGTTCTGGCGAGCGCTTCACCCCAACCCTCGCGGCCGCGATCTCCAACTCCGCGGGCGGAGGCGGAGACCGCCCGAATCGCCTGGCCGATGGAAATCTCCCGGATGGCGAGCGCACCATTGACCGTTGGTTCGATCCAACCGCGTTCGTCGCCGGTCCGCAGTTCACGTTCGGCAACGCAGGGCGCGGCATCCTCATCGGCCCTGGCGATTTCACCGCGAACATCAATGTCCAGCGGGATTTCCCGATCGGTGAGCGTTACCGCGCCCAGTTCCGGTGGGAGATGTATAACGCATTCAACCGGGCCAATTTCGGCAACCCGAATGCCGCGATTGGCAACGCGCAGGTGGCGCAGATCAGCAGCGCCGCCGAAGCGCGTACAATGCAGCTTGCCCTGAAGTTCTATTTCTAAACCACCATGAATCGACGTACGTTTCTCCACGCCGCCCTCGGCGCCGCCGGGCTGGGCTTGCAAGGCAGCCTGCAGGCACAGCAGCCCCCGCCAAATATCGTTCTCATCTTCGCGGACGACCTCGGCTACGGAGACCTCAGTTGCTACGGCGCCACCGCGCACAAGACGCGGCGGATTGACCAGTTGGCCGCCGAGGGCGTTCGTTTCACGAACTTCTATGCGCCAACCCCGTATTGCGCCCCCTCTCGCTGCTCCCTGCTCACGGGCCGCTACCCCTTCCGCAGCGGCATGGTTTTCAACCCCGCGCCGGACGCGGGCATCAACGACTTCGGTCTGCCCGCCGGCGAGGTCACCATCGCGGAGGCGCTAAAGCCCAAAGGCTATCGTTCCTGTTGCATCGGCAAGTGGCACCTCGGGCACACGGAGAAGTTTCTTCCCCGCACGCAGGGGTTCGACGAATACTACGGGATTCTTTACTCGAGCGACATGCGCCCGGTGCAGATCGTGGAGAACGAACGAGTAGCCGAGTATCCGGTATTTCTGCCGACGATTACACGGCAGTACACGGACCGCGCGATCGATTTCATCGAGCGCCATCGCACCTCCCCCTTCTTTCTCTACCTGCCCCACGCGATGCCTCACAAGCCACTCGCGGCGTCCGAGGAATTCTATACGTTCGAAACCAGGGGAGATCTTTATTCAGACGTGATGCGCGAACTCGATCACGAATGCGGGCGCATCTTCGATACCCTGAAGCGCCTCGATCTTGACCGCAACACGCTCGTGATCTTCGCTTCCGACAACGGCCCCTGGTTCGGCGGCAGCACGGCCGGGCTGCGCGGGATGAAGTCCACCTCGTTTGAAGGCGGCCTGCGTGTGCCGTTCATCGCCCGTTTCCCGGGCCGCATCCCGCCTGGGCTTGTCACCGCGGAACTCGCGGGCGTCATCGATGCG
Organism: Bryobacterales bacterium; assembly: GCA_020853155.1. Taxonomy (GTDB): domain Bacteria; phylum Acidobacteriota; class Terriglobia; order Bryobacterales; family Bryobacteraceae; genus JACTMJ01. Next base: position 2,962 of record JADYZL010000175.1, on the reverse strand, counting down.
CTGCCCACCTTGTGCGGCCTTGCCGGCGCGCCGCTGCCGGAGGGCAGGGAACTGGACGGCCGCGATATCTGGCCGCTCATGACCCAGCCCGGCGCGAAGAGCCCCCACGAGGCGGTCTACTCCATGTCCGGCGCGCAACTCGCGACCGTTCGCAGCGGCAAATGGAAACTGCATGTGCTGGCCCCGCGATCGGGTCCCGTCTACCAGAACCCGGAGGAAGCGGCTCGATGGGTAGACCCTCGCGGACCCGATGGCGTCACGATGATCGCTCAGTTCGAGCAGCCGAACCCCAGCGTCTATCCCGGCTCGCGGGAAGGCGACCCCGCCAAGCCGATGATGCTGTTCGATCTGGAGGCCGATCCCGGCGAGAGGCACGATGTCTCCGCGGCCAACCCGGAAGTGGTTCAGCGGCTCAAGGGGATGTTTGACCGCATGAATGCGCAGGTCCCGGAAATTCGGCGGCAGGAGCGCCACGGGGGCGGCGGCGTTACGCGGCTCACCGGCGGCACGCTGGAATACGACCGGCTGCCCGAACGCGTTGCGCCATAGATGGATCGATGCGTTCGGCCCGTTCCGTGGAGTCTTGGCGCGCTCTAGCCGCGCCCCACTGACGATCCCTCAAGCCGGGCTGAGCGCCTTCGCGGCGTGGGAGGCGGCGTGGTAGGAACTGCGCACGAGCGGGCCGCTCTCCACGTGCTGAAAGCCGAGCGCTTGCCCGAACTCGCGGATCTCCGTGAACTCGTCCGGGTGCACGTAGCGGATCACCGGCAGGTGGTTGAGCGTGGGGCGCAGATACTGGCCCACCGTGAGGATGTCCACGTCGCTGCGCCGCAGGTCTCGCATCACGTTCTTCACTTCGTCCAGCGTCTCGCCAAGGCCCACCATCAGCCCGGATTTCGTGGGGATATCGGGGCGCCGTTGCTTTGCGTATGCCAGCATGTCAAGCGATCGCTCGAAGCTCGCGCCCAGCCGCACCTGGCGGTAAAGCCGCGGCACGGTCTCCGTGTTGTGGTTGAGGATGTCCGGGCTCGCATCGAGCACCAGATCCATCGATTCGTGGCGGCCCTGGAAGTCGGGAACCAGCACCTCCACCTTGCACTCGGGCACCCGTTCGCGGATGGCGCGAATCACCATCGCGAAATGTTCCGAGCCGCCGTCCTTGCGATCGTCCCGGTTCACGCTCGTGACCACCGCGAAGCGCAATTGCAGCGTTTCCACGGCTTCCGCGATCCGCCGGGGCTCGTCCACATCCACTTCGAGGGGGACGCCCTTCTGCACGTTGCAGAACCCGCAGCGCCGCGTACACACGTTGCCCAGGATCATGAACGTCGCGGTCCGGTGGTTCCAGCACTCCCCGATATTCGGGCACGCCGCGCTTTCGCAAACCGTGTGCAGCTTCAGGTCGCCCACCAGCCGCTTCAGGTCATGATAATTCTCACCTACCGGCGCGGGCGCCTTCAGCCAATCCGGGCGGTTGCCCTTCTGTGTCAGGGTGTCGATGGGAATAAGCACGGTACTCACTTCCAGTGTAACGGCTGTGAGGCTTCCGGGGTACGCTCGCGCCCTGGCTTCACGAAGGGTTCACCAGTCTCCGCCCGCTTCCTCGCGTACCCGGAGGCGCTTCTCCATCGGTACGCCCCGCCGGAACGAGGCCAGCACCGGGGGCAGCCCCAGGTGCCTGCCGATCTCCCGGTAATCCTCGCATTCGAGAATGGAGAAGCTCGCATCGTTCCCCGCTTGAATGGAGCCGAGCCGGTGCCCCAGATCCAGGGCGTACGCAAGATTCGCGATCGAAAGCTGCAAAATCTCCGCCGGTTCGAGCCCGGCTTCCCGGCGCAGAATGGGCGCCAGCGCGAACGGCGATGCGCATCCCGGCCGGTTCACGTCGTATCCCGAACTGAGCGCCACCCGCATGCCGCAATCGAGCGTGCCGCGCAGCGCCTGGCCCTGCCATCCACCAGCGAGGCCAAGCTCCCCGCCGGGCACAATCCACGGCACGTCTAACTGCGCCGCGGCTTCGCGCACCTCACCGCGCTCCGGCGGGAGCCCGATCACCGTGCTTGCGCTGCCGCTGCCTGCGGAGAGCAGCGCTTCCGCGTCCAGCGTCTCCGGCGAGGTCAGAAAACAGGGCAGGCCCCCGTGAACTCTGCGCAGCGCGTGCAACCGCTCCGGTGCATGGAAATCCCGCAGCGCCGCGGATCGAACGCTCACCGCGAGCGAAGTCTCCAGGCGCTTCCAATAGCCCTTTGCCGCCGCCGGCAGCCGTTGCCGGAACAGGGCGCCGTCATCCGCGCCGAAATCCGGCAGCCGCGGGAAGTGCAACTCCGCCCGGAAACTGCCGCCCGGCAGATCCAACTGCAGTAGATTTCGAAGGATGCGGCTTTGCAGAACGGGTTGCTTCGGAAACCGCAGCCGGAACTGTGCGAACGCCGTTCCCAGCCGGGAGAGTTTCCCGAGTTCGCGCTCTAGCGCTCGAGCCACGGTGTTCAGCGTGTGGTCGCTGTAGTCCGCTGGCTCCTCGAACGGTTCGCCGGGTGGCCCTTCTCGCTCCCCGGGGACGCCGCCGCCGTTATCACCGCTCACGGCGAGCGGCAGCAGGTCTTGAGCGGCGTCGAGGAAGCCGGGTACGATCACCAGGTTCCGCGCGTCCATCACGCGCGCCTTCGCCGCTTCCTTCAGATTGTCCAGACGCCGGGCGTTCCCCACCTGCGTGATGAGACCGCCTTCCACGAGAATCGAGGCGTCGCGAAGAACCCCCGCCTCACGCAGTTCGAAGCCCTGCCGCATGCGCGCCGGCCCCTGCAATGTGACGATTTGTCTGGCTCCGCGAATCAGCAGCCGGTCCTTTGGCCTCGCGGATGAGAATCCTCCTGCGGTCATGGGCGGCTCAAGGGTGCCCGATTTGGATTCGGGTGACTAGTTCAAACTTATTCGAATCCACGCCGGATGAAAACAAATCTCT
>JADYZL010000174.1 GCA_020853155.1 Bryobacterales bacterium | reverse complement strand
TCCCGCATCCCCTTCCCCACTTCGCATCCGCTCTGGGCGGGCAATCTCCCCACCATGGCGAGGAAGATCGCCGAGATCCTCTCGAACTACGACGCCATCTTCGCCCTCGGTGGAAAGTCCTTGATCACGATTCTCTATTCCGAAGGGCCAGCCGTCCCCGAAGGGTGCGACGTCTTCCAATTGTCGTCCGACGTCCGGGACCTGGGGAGGACGTATGTGACGAAGCTCTCCGTCGTAGGGCACATCCAGGCTTCCCTGCGAGCGCTGCTCCCCCACATTGCGAAGGCCGTTCAGCCGAATGCGAGCGCCTATGAGGAGTGCAACCGGCAGGCCCGCGCGCGCCAGAATTCCCGCCGCGCCGCGCTCGCCGCCCGCGTGGAACAACAACTCGCCCAACCGGTCACGACGCCGCTTGTGGCCGCCCATGAAGCCGTTCGGGCAATCGGCCCGGAAGTGGCCATCGTCGATGAGGCCATCGCCACGTCGAGCTACGTGCGCGGCTTCCTCGATAGCGATTCGCCCCGGCAGTATTCGTTCCTTCGGGGTGGCGCTCTCGGCTGGGGGATGCCGGCGGCCGTGGGTTGCTCCCTGGGGCTCGGCCGCCAGCCCGTGGTTTGTCTCGTGGGCGATGGGGCCGCACTCTATTCTCCCCAGGCGCTCTGGACGGCCGCCCATGAAAACCTTCCGGTTACCTTCATCGTGATGAACAACCGGGAGTACAACGTTCTCAAGAATTTCATGCGTTCGCAGGCGGATTACGCTTCCGCGCAAACCGGCCGATTCATTGCCATGGAGATCGATCAACCAGCGGTGGATTACGTGGCGCTGGCCAAGTCGCTGGGAGTTGCCGCCCGCCGCATTGAGCGCGCCGCGGAGATCGCGCCTGCCGTCGAGGCCGGCATCGCGAGCGAGCGGCCGAATCTCCTCGATATCGCGATTCGCGCGGAGTGAGCCGATGGGAAGCGCTAGGTGAGCACCGTGAGCGTCGCGCCCACGGGCGCCGCTCCGCCTTCGGTCCTCACGACGCGCCGGTAGAGCGTGTCCCGTTCGAAGGGTTCGCGTCCGGCCTGCTCAATCAGCCGCAGCAGGTCCTGGCGTCGCAGCCCCTGGCTGGTGGTGGCGCCCGCGTCGTGATAGATGCGCTCTTCCACCACCGTGCCATCGATGTCGTTGGCGCCGAAGCGCTGGGCAACCTGAGCGACCCGGGGCGTCATCATCACCCAATACGCCTTGATGTGGGGAATGTTATCCAGCATTAAGCGAGCCACAGCCACGTTTCTAAGGTCGTCGAACCCGGTCGTCACGGCAATGTGCTGCAGCGGGGTGTTCGCCGGATGGAAGGCCAGCGGGATGAAGGTGACGAAGCCGCCGGTTTCGTCCTGCACCTCCCGCAGCCGGATCAAGTGATCCACGCGGTCCTCTTCCGATTCGAGATGCCCGTAGAGCATTGTGCAATTCGACTTGAGCCCCACCTGATGCGCGATCTTTGCCACTTCAAGCCATTCCCCGCCGTCGATCTTGTGGTCGCAGATAATACGCCGGACCCGCTCGGAGAACACCTCCGCGCCCCCGCCCGGCATCGAATCGACACCGGCGCGCACCAGCCGCTCCAGCACCTCGCGATAGCTCAGCTTCTCGCGCTGCGCGAAGTAGGCGATCTCCACCATCGTGAAGGCCTTGATGTGTACCTGGGGGAACCGTTCCTTGAGGCCGGCCACCATCCGGCAATACCAATCGAGCGTAAGCGTGGGGTGCAAGCCACCCACGATATGAAATTCGGTGATCGATTCGCTCCAGCCAAGACCGGCGCGATGCCAGACCTCTTCGAGCGACATCGTGTATGCGTTGGGGTCTTTCGACTTCTTGCCGAAAGCGCAGAGACGGCAGGAGGCCACGCAAACGTCGGTGGGGTTGATGTGGCGGTTGACGTTGAAATACGTGATGTTCCCGTGCAGCCGCTCGCGAACCATGTTCGCCATGTAGCCCACCGTCAGCAGATCCGGACTGCGATAAAGCAGCAGGCCGTCTTCATAGCCGAGACGCTCGCCGGCAACGACCTTCTCGAAGACGGGCCGCAAGCGCGCGTCGTCGATGATGGCGGGAAGTTCACCCCCGCTGCCATTCCCCTTCTTGTCAGTGCCGATCCCCACGGGCAAGGTCCCTCACTTCTTCTACTGTCTCACGTCCATGCGGCTGGCCGGGCGCGGCCGCGTTCAGGTCCGGTTCCAAAAGATGTCGATCGACCAGAAAACAAAGAATAAGACACTGACGTAGCCATTGGCCGTAAAGAACGCGGCGTTCACCCGGGAGAGGTCGTTCGCGCGAACCAGCGAGTGCTCCCAAATCAGCACCGCAACCACGGCGGCAATGCCGGTCCAGGCGGCCGCACCCAGCCCGAATGCCATCACGAGCGCCACCAGAGCCGCCACCATGGCCATATGCATCGCACGGGCCAGCCAGAGCGCCTTGGCGATGCCGAACCGCGCGGGCAGGCTATGCAGCCCCGCATCGCAATCGAACGCATGGTCCTGGCAGGAATAGATTACGTCGAAACCTGCCGTCCATAAGGTGACGGCGGCGGTGAGCCAAAGGATTCGCGGATCAAGCGACCCGGCCATCGCAATCCAGGCCGCGCTCGGTGCGATGCCCAGTGCAAATCCAAGCACGATATGCGAAAGCGATGTGAACCGCTTGGTGTATGAATAGAACAGCACCACGGCGAGCGCCAGCGGGGAAAGGCGAAAACTGAGTGGATTCAGCGCGCGCGCCCCAACCAGAAACAGCCCGGCGCTCACGAAAGTGAACCCCCAGGCAAAGCTCATGCTAAGCAGCCCGGCGGGCAGGTGCCGCCCCTTCGTGCGAGGATTGCGGGCGTCGATATCGGCATCGAGAATGCGATTGAATGCCATCGCCGCGGAGCGCGCGCTCACCATGCAAACGACGATCCACAGCAGCTTCCAGCCCAACCCCTCCAGGGGAAAGCCCAATTCCCGCCAGGCCAGCAATCCTCCGGTCAGCGCAAACGGGAGCGCAAAGATGGAGTGCTCGAACCGGATCATTTCGAGCGTCAGCCAGAGTTTTCGCAGCGCGGATGCAGCCATGAGAGCACGGGGCGGGCCACTTGCGCAAACGTCCGCCACGGAAACACTATTGTAAAGGATGCGGAACATAACCCCGGCGGCTGTCGCCCTGGTATTCATCTTCTTGCTCTTGAACTGCGGCTCCAGCCTCCCGCCCGGTTTCCAGTGGGTGCAATTGCCCGACGGCGCGCGGATTGAGGCGGAAACCAAGCTCACGCCCGAGGGGCAGGCCCAGGGGATGATGTTCCGCAC
>JADYZL010000173.1 GCA_020853155.1 Bryobacterales bacterium | reverse complement strand
GAAAGGTGGTAGAGTAGATCCCAAGTTTTTACCGTTCATAGGCCAACTTATCACTGGGAAGTTGAAGAGAGGTCGCTATGAAGCCCATCCTTCGCGTCGCGGCGATTTTGATTTTACCGGCGCTCGTGTTGCACGGCGCCGGAACGGGGGAGCAGGCACGGCAGGCAGCCGGGGAAGCGGACGCCCAATCTCCGTCTCACGCCCTGCGGGAAGCCGAGGGAAAGCTTCCGCAAGACGCGGCGGCGGCACGTGGCCTGGCCGCGCTGCTTGACCGCTACGCGGCTCCGGGTCGCTACGCCGCCTACGAGCGCTATTGGGACCTGCTTTCCGCGAACGGGAGCGCGGAGGAAAAACTACGCGCCCTCCGCAGGCTGGTTGTCCTGAGCATCGAAGAGCGAAAGCCGGAGCAGACTCAAAAATACCTTGACCTATACCGGCAGGCGGGTGGAACGGATTTAGCCCTTCCGGAGCCCACTTCGGGCAGCGCCCCGTCGCTCTACGGAACGCTCGAGATTCCCGGCCCGCTGCCCGCGTTTGCCAGGATGGCGGCCCTCGCACCGGACGTTGCGCCGGAGCTGCTGCTGAGCGCCCTCGCGCGGAACATTTCGATCTCCGGCTACCGTTCGTTGGGTCCGGAAGGCGGGATGCAGGAGACCGAGTACCTGCGGCTGGTGTTCCGCTACCTGCAGCATGCCGAGGAACTGACCAAACTCGCCGGGAGCGGGAACGTTCTGCAAGTGAAGGAGTGCGAGTCTCCCGAAGCGGGCGAGTTGCTGAAAATCCTCGGATACCGGATGCGCGGCGGGTGCGGCGGAGATCTGGTGCTGGAGACGGTCAACCCGACCAAGGCGTTCATCACGGTGGATTCGGGATTTCCGCTGGCGGATCTGGAGCAGGCGCTACGAACGAATCGACCCTTCAGTTACGACATGACTCCCACGAAGGTCCCGATCCTCTATGGGCCAGATTACTGGATGCTCAGCGATCCGAAGAAGGAAAAATCTCCGATTCAGGTCTTTCTTTCCGACCCCGCCCTGTGCCGGCTCTACCTCAGCCTGGCCAAGCTGGAGACAAACACGGCGGAGATCATCCGCAAGGATATTGAACTGGAGAAGCTGCGCGCCTTCTCTCACGTGATCGATTTCTACGGCGCGATGTTCCATGTGGAGAACGGCAGGGTGATCACTCCTGGCGGCGCGAAGGCGCAGAGCAAGTGGGAAAAACTGGTGGGGGCGCCGGCAAGCAAGCCCTCCGAGTTCTTCATGAAACTGATCGCCTCGGACGACGGGTGGCTGGCCTGTTATTACGACGCGCTCTACCGCATCGAAGGCCCGGCGAAGGAGTATCTGACCGAACCGGAGCGGATGGAACGTTTCTATGAAGCGCTGCGAGGGAAGATCACCAGCCCCGGGCCGGCCCGGCCTGTGTTCCGGGCCAATACCGACATGCTGATCTTCACCCACCGGCTGCGGATGAACGCCGACGGGCGGCCGCACATTCCCGGCACGCTGGCGATCTGGAAGGAATTGTTCGCGGATAAGAAATTCGTCGGCGATAAGCGGCTTCGCAGAGCCGCGCCGGGCTGGCAAAACCCCGACGATCTGATCGCGGCCCTGTTCGGGTTGAGCCGGAGCTACGTGGAGAACCAGCCGCTACGGATGTTCGTTTCAGCCAGCGAGATGGACCGGCTACGGGACCGTCCGCTGGAGCCCGCCACCGTACAATTGTTGCTGAACAACTTCGATACGCTGCGCAGCCAGTATTCGCTGCTGACGGAATCGCCCGAATTGAGCGACGAAGCCATCCGCCAGTTCGTGGCCTCCGCCCTGGCGGTTCAAGAGATCCGCAACGAGGAGCTTCGCGCGGACGCAGTGGGCTCACTGCAGGGCCTCCTGGGGCTGTGGCAGATCTATGCCCGCCATGGAATTCTTCATGGCCCGGCGGTCGACGCCACGTTCCGGAGCATCCTGGAAGCGGTGGGCAAACCGGACAACGAGGCCCAGCTATTCGCGAACGCCCGGAAAGGGGTTGAGGCGATCCTGACCGCAACCGGCGGGGCGGGTGGGAGCGATCCGCAGAAGCATCTGGTGAATTTGCTGGCGGGGGTGCAGAACGCCGGGGATCAGACGGTGCTCACGCAGCAGACCCGCGCGATCAACACCGTGCTTGAGGCACAGAACCTGCTGACGCTGACGGATCTTTTCACGCTGGACAACCAACTGCAGGGCGCGGCCGGCGGCGGAGCGATCGACACGAGCCTGGTGAACCGGCTCGCCGCGCAGATCGGACGCATCCAATCGGCGCGCGCCTCCTTGAGCACGGATGAAAAGAACGCGCTGAGCTTTGGCCGCGTCTCCGAGCAGCACGTCGAGCACGAGCGTAAGGTGCGGCTGCGGGCGGAAGTCGATAAGAACTCCAATTCGACGGAGAAGATGCTGGCGCTGCGCGAGGTGCTCGCTCCGCACTTGCGGGATACGCTGGTGGGCTTAAACTATGCACACTACGCGCCGCCCGGCGGGCAGATTCTTCTCACCAACAGCCAGTTCGTGCGCTACCACGATTTCTCCGGGCTGCCGGGCTCCGACTATAGCTGGGCGCCCACGGAAGTGGCTGGAGTCGGCTGGTCCGCCACTTCCGGCGGACGGCTGATGGGCTCCTTGAGCGAGTTGCCATACGCACTCGCGCAGGCGGAACAGAATTTCCTGATTCCAGACCGGGAGCAAGCGCTGATCTGGGGGGATCTGGTTCCTCAGTTGCTTGTGACGGCAACCGTGCCCCGCTGGTGGAACGTGAGCCCTTCACAGTTGCACTATGTGGCGCTTTTACAGCGGGCAGGCAAGAGCCTGCTGGCCGAATCGATGGTGGATGCCACGGTACGCGCGCAGGTGATGAATACGCTGGACCACTGCTCTAACCCGCATCGGGTTTCCGAAGTGCGGCGGGCCCTCCAACGCCGCGACCTCCCCGCCGCGATGGAGCAACTGATGCCGGCCGAACTCTTCCGCGTGGGCCTGAATGTGCTGGCCGCGAATCCCGCACTCGAATCTCCCATTTACTCGGAGATTCGCAGCCTTCAGCAAAGAGATCCGGCGGTGAAGATGGATGCGATCAGCGATCTCTTCGGTTCGCCGAAGCCCGCACTAACGCACTCCTATCGCCCGGAACTACTAGGGTTGCGCACCATGCCCACGATGATGGGCTATTCCAGCCGCCTGATGGCGGAGACCTGGGAATCCGGCGCGCTCTATTGGGCGGAGATCTCCGACCGGTTGGAGATGAAGCCCGAGGAGCTGAACATCCGCATCCCGCAATGGACTCGCGAAACGATTGAAGGAATCTTCGCGACGCATCTGGAAGATTGGCCCGCACTGCTGCGCTCCATGCGGCGCGTGGGCGAAAGCGAACTGAACCGGAGTTCGGAAAGCACGCCGATGGGCGGGGGCAATTGAAGACGTGGCCCGAAAGGCGGCCGAACAGCAGCACACTCGATATCGCAGGGCGATTCTTATGAACACGAAGCTACTCCTGGGAATTATCCTCACCGCCGCATTGGCGCTGCCTGTGAGGGCGCAAGATGCCGACCCGGTCTTCCGGGTGGATACCAATCTGGTGGTGCTCACCTTCACCGTCACCGATGGCAAGGGGCGCTACGTGAACGGGCTGAAGCCATCGGAGTTTCGCATTCTTGAGGATGGGATCATTCAGAAGATTGCGACGTTCTCCGAAGGCAACCTGCCCGCGATGCGGGTGAAGCAGGATGGCAGCCTTGAACCGATCGTGCCGGTGAGAGCCGCCGGCCCAGCCCCGGCAGCGGGTAGAGCGGAATCGTTCGCCGATACGTTGGCCGGTACGAACGTGTTCGTCTTGTTCGATACGTCCAACTACATGTACCGGGGCTTTGTCTATGCGTCGGACGCCGTCGCGGATTTCATCCGCGGCCTGGATGACGCCGATTCCGTGGCGATTTACACATTCAGCCGGAACCTCTCCCGCGCCACCAACCTTACGCGGAACCGGAATGAAGCCATCCGTGGCCTGCGCAGTGCCGTGGTGGGCGACGACGCCGCCCTCTACAACGGCTTGTTGCTCACGCTGCGCGATGCCTCGAAGGTCCCCGGACGCAAGGTGGTGATCGTCTTCTCGAATGGCCCGGATAGCGCCAGCATGGTGGCGCCCGACGATGTGCGCCGGGTGGCCGAAGAAGAAGGCATTCCCCTCTACGTGATCTCCACGGCGGAGGCCAACCAGGATCGCATTTCAACGAACGTGTTCCGGCGCATCGCCGAGAAGACGGGAGGCCAGGCGTATTTCGCGCGGAGCTGGCAGAAGCAGGTGGAGGCCTTTGAAGCGATCCGGGAGGATCTGGGGAACTCCTATACCATCACCTACTATCCACAAGTGAACCCGAACATGGAGTTCCGGGAGATTACCGTGGAGTTGGCGCCGGACTCGCAGGGGAGGAAGTTCAAGATTCGGGCGCGGCCCGGATACAAGCCTCGGCCCGGTTCGTAGGGACCGCCGGGAACCGAGGAGTGATTCGGCCGCGAACGATGCGCGATGCCGCCGGCACATGGCGCGCTACGTGGAGTTTCGGCGGCGCGCCAGCACCTTCTCATAGGCGGCCACCATCCGGGAGCGGGTGTCTTCCGTCAAGGGGGCCGGAGCTTCTTCCACGCCGAAATCGTGACAAAGCTTCACGGTGGCTTTGAGGCTTTCAATGAACTCAAGGCACGGAGGGCAGCCCTGCATCTCCGCCTTCAGTTGTTCCATGTCCTCGGGTGTGATGATCACGTCGAGCGTGTCGCCCAAGCGCTGCTCCAGCGGTGTGCAGCCACCCCGGCCGTTCTCTTCGCCTTCGATGGATCGCGCCGCGCTCGCGGGCTTTCCGATGATCTCTCCCATACCCCTTCTCCCCTTGCGCTCTCTCCCAGCGCATGCTAGCGCGATAGCGTTGCGGAGGCTTCGAGCAAGTGCCGGTCCAGCTTCTGACGGATGGCCAGCCGGGCCCGGTGCAAGCGCGTCTTCACCACGTCCACTTTCACGTCCAGAATCCCGGCGGTCTCCTCCGTGTTCAACTCTTCCACATCCCGAAGCAGCAGGACCGCGCGGTAGATTTCCGGGAGTTCCTGGATCGCCGCAGCCAGAATCCCCTTGAGCTGCTTCTGGAGAAGCTGGCTCTCCGGAACCCTGCTCCAATCCGCGATCTGCATGCGAAGGCCGCTTCCGTCGTCCTCTGTGCGAGGCAGATAATCCTCCAGGCTCAGCTCCGCCTTGGGCGCATACACGCTCTTGCGGCGTTTCATCAGGCAGGCGTTTCTAGCGATGCGAAACACCCAGGCGCGGACGTTGCGGGCGTCCTGCAACTGATCGAAATTCTCGAAGACTTTGAGCAGCGTATCCTGCGCCACTTCCTCCGCGTCTTCCCGATGCCCACACATCATCAGACTGTACTGATACAGCTTGGATTGGAAGAGGTTCACGAACTCATCGAACACTTCGGCGTTGCCGCGGAGCAATTCTTCCGCCAGTTCCACATCCCGGCTTTTCGGAGCTTCCACCTGGGTAGACATAAGCGTTTGACGCCGCCGGAGGACCGCAGCCCGTGCAGCACCGGCGGGACACGCCCATTCTACCGGATCGGCCTCCGGGGCAAAGCGGAAGCACCCCCACGAGGCAGGCTATGCCGCTTCGACCGGCTCACCTACAGACACTTCCGTCCGTATGGTTGGAGAGTGCAGGAGGGTCGCATGGATCAGGCATTTCTCCACCGCTTTCCGCACCGCTTCCCGATGGGCGCCATCCACGCCGGGAACGTCCACCTGCACTTCGAAGTCGTCGAGGCGCGGGGGATTCAACGCCTTCCTGGCGGTGATCTTCACATGAAGTCCCTCGGTGGGAAGCTTGTTGAGATTCAGGTAATACGCAGCATAGAACGCCGCGCACGTTCCGAGCGAAGAAAGCAGCAGTTCGGGCGGGCTCATCCCGGCATTGGATCCCTTTGCTTCCAGGGGCTGATCGGAAACGATTTTATGCCCGCGGCACTCCGCCTCAAACTGTACGCCACCTAAGTATCGAACATTCGTCTCCATTGCGCGTCACCTCGCATCCACAGATTCATTCTTCGCTATGCGGGTGACAATCTCCCGCGGAACTCTTTCGAAACGGTCCCGGGCGCCGGAAATGTCACGTCCCCGTTCGTGCTTGCATCCCGGTGAGGGAAGCGACATTGTGAGAACGATGCAAAAAGCTCTTGTACTCTTTTTTTCTCTTCTTCCCCTGTTTGTGCAGGCGCAACCGGCCGCGGCGGAACGGCCCGGATCCAGGGCGGGTGAGCGGCTGAGCCTGCGGGAAGCGGTCACACGCGCGCTGAGCGGAAATCCCGGGATTGAAGCCATGCGGGCGCGCGAGAAGGCCGCCGCCAGCCAGGTGGACGCTGCGCGCAGTGGCTATCTCCCGCGCGTGAATTACCAGGAGATGGTGCAACGGGGAAACAATCCGGTCTACGTGTTTGGCGCGCTGCTCACGCAGCGGCAGTTCGCGGAGCGCAACTTCGCGATCGGATCTCTGAACCGCCCAAATTTTCTGAACAATTTCCAATCGACGGTGACGGTGGACCAGGTGCTCTACAACGCCGGCCGCACGCGCAACGCCATCAAGGGGGCGGAGACGGGGCGGCAGATGGGAGAGCTTGAAACGCGCTCCGCCGAGCTGCAGGTGATGCAGCGCGTGCTGGAGGCGTACTTCGGCGCAAAGCT
>JADYZL010000172.1 GCA_020853155.1 Bryobacterales bacterium | reverse complement strand
TGGCGGCGCTGGCCGCCGGGCAGACTTTTCACTACGGTCAAGGCGCGCGATTCGTTCTCGGCCAGAACCGGTTTGACGCGCAGGACACCACACCGGTCAACGCGGATACCGGGGATTGGCCTGCCAGCCGTTCGATTCTGGGTGCGGCAGGCGGAATCGCCTATGCAAATGGCAAGCTCTATGTGGCCGAAGGGAACCGCGTGGGCGCCGTGCCGCCGAACAACCGCGTGGGCATCTACCCGATCGGCGCGATTGTTCCCGCGACGACCGCGACGTTCGCGAAGGACGATCCGCGCCGTTGCCGCGTCTGCGGCGGCGAACCCGACGCCGTCCTGGGACAGCCCGATTTCGTCAAGCGGGACCCGAACCTGAACCAGACCGGCTTGCGCCAGCCGAGCTACGTCCATTCCGACGGCCAGCGGATTGTCGTCTCCGACACGGAGAATAACCGCGTCCTCATTTGGAATAGCATTCCCACGGAGAACGGCAAACCGGCCGACGTCGTGCTGGGGCAGGATGATTTCAACAAGGGCGGCACCGCCCTGGAACCCACCGCCAAGCGCATGCGCGCGCCACAAGGCGTTTGGATTCAAGGCAACAAACTTTTCGTGGCGGATTCGCTTTATCACCGCATTCTGATCTGGAACAACTTCCCCACCTCGAATAACCAATCCCCGGACGTCGTACTGGGCGAACCGGATTTCAACACGACCCGGCCTTCGAACATTCTCGACGACGATATCGCGGTCTCCGCATCGAACATGCTCAACCCGGTGAGCGTCACGAGCGACGGCATCCGGCTCTATGTCGCGGATCTCGGCCACAACCGGATCATGATCTGGAACAGCATCCCCGCCTCCAATAACCAGCCGGCCGATTTGGTGCTGGGCCAGCCCAACCTCACGGACCCGACGTCGCGGCTTTCGAATAACTCCTCGCGCATGTGCGCCGCCGACGGGAAAGATAAAGACGGCAAGGATTTGTTCCCCACCCGGTGCGCCGCCACGATGAGCCTCCCCCGTTTCGCGCTCTCCGACGGCCAGCGGCTTTACGTGGCCGACGGCGGAAATGACCGGGTGATGGTGTGGAACGACATTCCCATCACGAGCGGGCGCGCGGCGGACGTCATCCTGGGCCAGCCCGACGAATTCCGCAACATCGTTTCCGACGCCACGCCCGTCTTCGGCGAAGATGTGAACGAGCAGTTGCGCAGCGCGGTGGATATCATCCGCACGCCCACCAGCCTGGCGCACGATGGACAGAACCTCTACGTCGCCGACCCCTTTAACCGGCGAGTGCTCGTCTATACGCCTGGCGACATGAAAGTACCCAGAGCGGCCATCCGCAACGCGGCCAGCTTGGTGGTGAACGCAATCGGGACCATCGAGTTCGACGGCAACCTCAAGAAGGACGAAGAAATCACGGTGAAGATCGGCCATGAGGTGCGCAACGCGCAGGGCGTGCTCGAAACCGTGGATGAGAAGGCATACAAATTTAAGTCTCCCGACGTGGATAAGTTCACGGAGTTGATCCAGGGTCTCGCGGCGGCGGTCAATAAGGACGCAGGCGATCCGTTCGCCCTGGCGACGCCGAACGCGGGTTCGCGCTCGCTGATTCTCACCGCGCGCGAAGGCGGCCCGGATGGCGACTCCGTCACGTTTAGCGTCGCCACCGATGCCGCGGATACGAAACTTTCCGCCACCACCAGCGGCGCCAAATTGAGCGGCGGCAAGGATGCCGCGAAGATCGGTGTCGGCTCCTTGATTTCCGTGTTTGGAGAGCGCCTCGCGGAGGGCGAAGCCGCAGCAGATATGAGCGGCAGCAGCCTGCCCCGCGAACTCGGCGGTGCGGAGGTAATCTGCGATGGCCACGCTATCCCACTCCTCTACGTTTCCCCCAACCAGATCAACGCGCAGGCCCCCTTCGAGTTCCTGGATAGCTTCAGCGCGAGTTGCTATGTGCGCACGCGCTTCTCCGATGGGCGAGTGGAAGCGTCCGTACCCGTGGCGATGCCCGTGATCGCTCAGAACCCCGGAATCTTCACCTTCTTTGGCCCGGAACCTCGCAAGGCCGTTGCCTTCCACGGTTCGAGCCGCGCTTCCGCGCTGATCTTCATCGACGGTCCGGCGAAGGCGGGCGACACGCTGAAACTGAAAGTGCAGGATCGCACTTACAGCTACACTGTGGTGACCGAGGATATCGTCGAAATCACGGATGAAGATCCCAACACGGACGATGCCGCGGTTCGCACGCTCGACGAAATTAACGGAACGAACCGGAATATCCGGGTGAAGCTGATGAATCTGATCAACGCAGATCCGGACGTGGAAGCGTTCCCAACCCCGTTCTTCACCCGTATTCTTCTGCTGGCGCGGCAGCCAGGGCCGGAGATGAACGACAAGATCAAGATCGAGACGGACAACACCTCATCGAACAACGTCGCGCTCAGCCAGAGCCGCACCACGCTCGGAGGAGCGAATGTGGCCGGGGCTCTCGTAACCGACGAGAATCCCCTCGAAGCGGGCGAGTTGTTCGTGGTTTACGCGACCGGTCTCGGCACGCTCAAGAATGATGCGGATAACAAGCTGCTCAAGACCGGGGAGCGCTACACCGGCACGGCCAACCACGAGTTGACGGAACAGTTAGATTCCCTCGCGGCCGCGCGAACCGCCAACCTGATCAGCGCGGTGGCGAAGCCGGGCACATTCGGGCTTTACGAGATCACGCTTGAGTTGAATACCAGCGCGCCCACGAATGCCTTCTCGCAACTAACGGTGTTCCAGAGCTGGTACGTCAGCAACATCGTCACGCTTCCGATCAAGGCGCTGCCGGAGCCCCCCACGACACCGGCGGCGGACGTGCAGTAGAGAATGAGGCGCGAGCTAATGCCGCTGGCGTAATTCGTACGTCAGCGGCTTGCGCCGGGTGCGGAGGAGCACTTCCTCCGCACGGCCTTCTTCATCCACCGCAACGTAGAAGAACGCACCCGTGCGCGTCGTGCGGAAGAGGAAACCGCCGTGATACTCGTCTGCCTCCACGCAGTAATCGAGGCCGTCGCCGGTGAATGCGCTCTCCACCTCCAGAGCCTCCGAGAGGCGCTTTGCAATATAGATGAGCACCAGTTCCCGGTCGGCAAAATGGCTGGGTTCGCGTTTCAACGGTTGGTCCCCGCTTGCTTCGCTACCGGCTGTAAGCCGCGGGTGCGCGGCCGCCGGCCTTCTATTTTCGGTCTCCATGCCGATTTCGTGAGAATTTCTTGCATTCCGGCGACTAGATTAGCAAACACATGGCTTCCTCCGAGAGATCTCTTTTCGGCGACTTCCCCAGCCCCGTCTCGCTGCTCGGCGATTCGGACGCCGAACTCTTCACGCTGGCCCTGGCGCTGATCCCCGGCATGGGTCCGCGGCGCGGCGCCCGCGCGCTCGAACGATTCGGCAGCGCGCGCGCGGTTTTCGAATCTTCCCGCCGCGAACTGGAAGAGGCCGGTCTCAGCGGAAGCCTGGCCCAGACCGTGCTGAGCGGCGGCAGCTTCGATGAAGCCATTCATCAACGGGAGAAGGCGGCGGATTTCGGCACAACCATCATTCCCCTGGGAACACCGCTCTACCCGGATCTCCTAAGCAAGATCGCGGACCCGCCGCTGGTTCTTTTCGCCAAGGGAGATACGACGCTGCTCAACGCGATCTCCGTGGGCGTGGTGGGCACGCGGCGTCCGACAACATACGGCAAAGCCGTGGCGGAACGGCTATCGAAGGAGATTTCCGATCTCGGCATCACCGTGGTTAGCGGTATGGCGCGCGGCGTGGATACCTATGCACACAAGGCCGCGCTGAAGGGCAGGGGCGGCACCATCGCCGTGTTCGGCTGCGGCGTGGACGTGATCTACCCGGCGGAAAACCGGGCGCTGGCCGCGGAGATCGCCGATACCGGGTTGGTGCTCTCCGAGTTCCCCATGGGTTCGCCCTCCTACCCCCAGAACTTTCCGGTGCGGAACCGGATTGTGAGCGGCCTCGGCCGCGGCATTCTCGTCGTCGAGGGCGCGCAATACAGCGGCAGCGCCATTACGGCCCGGATCGCGATCGAGCAGGGGCGGCTCGTCTTCGCGGTGCCGGGCAACATCACGTCGAAAATGAGTTGGGGACCGAATCTATTGATTAAGCAAGGCGCCACGCTGGTTCAAGATGCCATGGACCTGCTGAGCCAACTCGATGTGGAAGACCGCTCCCTGATCTACCAGCGCCTGCACGGCGAGGGCGAACCCGCCGCATCGCCCGCCGAAACCGCGCCCACCAATGCTCCCCCGCAAAGCCCGACCGCGAGCCGCATCCTCCGGGTGCTCAAAGTGGACGAGGGCCGGAGCCTGGACGGCCTCCTCGAAGCGTTTCCCGACATGAGCTCCTCGGAGATCATCGCCGCCCTATTTGAGTTGGAGATGGAGGGTGCGGTAAAACAGGATGCCGGCCAACGGTACACCAAAATTTGGTGCTAGTCTTGATACTTCATGTCCTTGGAACCGGAAATTTGCGGATTCCTCCGTCGGATCGGTGGATCTTCGTCCGTTAGGCTATTTTAGAAAAGGGGCGTCACCGCCCAAACATTTCGTTCATGTCAAGCAAGAATCTCGTTATCGTTGAGTCCCCCACAAAGGCTCGCACCATCAGCAAGTTCCTCCCTAAAGGTTACGAAGTCGTTGCCTCCAACGGCCACGTTCGAGACCTGCCCAATAACGCGGCGGAAATCCCGGCCAGCCTCAAAAAGGAGCCATGGGCTCGCCTCGGCGTAAACATTGACGATCAGTTCGAAGCGCTCTACGTGGTGCCCAAGGATAAGAAGGACCACGTCAAGCTCCTCAAAGACCGGCTGAAAGACGCATCCACCGTCTATCTGGCGACCGACGGCGACCGCGAAGGGGAATCCATTAGCTGGCACCTGGTGCAGACCCTAAAGCCGAAGGTGCCGATTCATCGGATGGTGTTCCACGAGATCACCAAGGAGGCAATCCAGGAAGCGCTCGAATCGCCCCGCTCGATCGACGAAGACCTCGTTAAGGCGCAGGAAACGCGCCGTATCGTGGACCGCCTGTTCGGCTACGAAGTGAGCCCGCTGCTGTGGAAGAAAATGGCGCCGGGCCTCAGCGCGGGACGCGTGCAGAGCGTCGCCGTTCGATTGCTGGTGGAGCGGGAACGCCAGCGTATCCGTTTCAAGCAAGCGAATTACTACGCGCTCAAGGCCAAGTTCCGTTACGAGAACGGCAGTCCGGAAAGCGAGTTTGAAGCCGACCTCACCCACGTGGGCGGCCAGCGCGTCGCCACGGGCAAGGACTTCGACCCCAATACGGGAGCGCTTGCGAACGGTGGCTCGATCGTCCGCCTGGATGAAGCCCGGGCCGCTGCGTTGAAGAAGCAGTTGGAGAACGGCCGCCCCACGGTGGAATCCGTCGAAGAGAAGGCATTCACCTCCAAGCCCTCGGCCCCATTCGTCACGAGCACTCTGCAACAGGAAGGCAACCGGAAACTGCGGCTCTCCGCCCGGCGCATCATGACCCTGGCGCAGCAGCTTTACGAGAACGGCTTTATCACGTACATGCGCACGGATTCCACCACCCTCTCCGGGGAAGCTCTGCATGCCGCGCGCACGCTGATTGAGCGGGATTTCGGCAAGGAATATCTCCCCACGCAACCGCGCCAGTACGTGACAAAAGTGAAGAATGCGCAGGAAGCCCACGAAGCCATCCGGCCCGCCGGGAATGAATTCACGCCCCCCGATGTAGTGCGCGCGCAGTTAGGCGACGAAGCGTTTCGTTTGTACCAATTGATCTGGAAACGCACCGTCGCTAGCCAGATGGAAGACGCACGCGGCACCTTCGTGAATGTCGTCGTCGCCGCGGACGAGATGCGGCTGCGCGCCTCCGGCAAGACCATCGAGTTTCCGGGCTACCTAAGGGCCTATGTCGAGGGCGAAGACGACCCCGACGCCGAACTGGCTGACCAGGAGCGGGTGCTGCCCAAACTGCAGACGGGCCAGGGTCTCAAGACGCAGCAGGCGGATGCCCTCGACAAGGCGACCCAGCCTACCCCGCGCTATACCGAGGGCAGCCTGATCAAGGAGTTGGAGCGCCTGGGGATTGGCCGGCCAAGCACCTGGGCCACCATCGTCGAACTCGTCCTCAGCCGCTCTTATGCGTTCAAGAAGGGCACGGCGCTCGTGCCCACCTTCGTCGCGATGGCTGTTGTTGCGGTGCTCGAAAAGAATTTCGAAAAACTGCTCGATTACCAGTTCACGGCGGAGCTCGAGGACGACCTGGACGAAATCTCCAGGGGAGACGCGCGCAACAAAGACTATCTGCATAGCTTCTACTTTGGCAACGACGACCCCGGCCTGAAGGAATGGGTGAAGCTGGGCGAGAAATCGATTGACCCCAGGGAAGCCTGCCGTTTTGTTCCCGAGAGTCTTGACCCCAATACCAACGTCGAAGTGCGCATCGGCAAGTATGGACCCTTCCTTTCGGATGGAGAACGCCGCGCCAGCCTGCCGGAGGACATGGCTCCGGATGAGCTCAACG
Source organism: Bryobacterales bacterium (assembly GCA_020853155.1). Taxonomy (GTDB): domain Bacteria; phylum Acidobacteriota; class Terriglobia; order Bryobacterales; family Bryobacteraceae; genus JACTMJ01. Next base: position 3,547 of record JADYZL010000172.1, on the reverse strand, counting down.
CCACGACGGCGGAGGAACTGCTTAGCCATTCTTCCAGCGAGGGGGATACCCTGGGCATCCACCCGCAAACCGGAGAGCCGGTCTATCTGAAGAACGGGCGCTTCGGCCCGTACGTGCAACTCGGCGACGCGGGCGAAGGCAAGAAACCGAAGATGGCGTCCCTACTGCCGGGCATGCAGAAAGAATCGGTGGACCTCGAGCAGGCTGTCGCGCTCCTCGCGCTACCCAAGGTCCTCGGGAAGAACCCCGAATCGGGCGAAGACGTCATCGCGAGCAACGGACGGTTCGGCCCCTTCGTGAAATCCGGCGAGGAAACGCGCTCCATTCCCATGGATCGTCTCTCCCCGGTGAGCATCACCCTCGACGAAGCCGTGGCCCTGCTCAAAGAGCCCAAGCTGCGAGGCCGCGCCTCCGCCAAGCCCTCCGCCTTGAAGGAACTCGGCGAGCAGCCGGAGACCGGCAAGAAGATCGTCGTGATGACCGGCCGTTACGGGCCCTACGTTACCAATGGTGAAGTGAACGCGACGCTGCCGAAGACGGTGCAGCCGGACGCTCTCACCATGGAAGAAGCGGTACAGTTGCTGGCGGATCGCGCGGCGAAAATCGCTGCGGATGGCGGCGTACGTCCCGCGCGCAAAATGGGTCGCAAGACAGCGAAGAAAGCAACCAAGAAGGCGGCAAAACCTGCGAAGAAGGTTGCCAGGAAGGCTACGGCGCAGGTGTAGTGCGGAGGATGCTGGCGGGGTTTCCGGCTACTGCGGCGCTGGCGGCGCATGTCGATGGCTCACGGGCCAACGCCTCGATCAAAGGCGGGGTAGTGCGGCTTTCAATCGAAATGGTTTAGACTCTCAAAGTAGTCCATTGCGCTGACACCTTTCGTGTGCCTGGCGGCTCGCGCTTCGGAGTTCCCGGGATGGGCTCCCCAACACGCCAAATATTTCCTACCGCCCCGGCAGAGCTGCGGCGCATCCTCTGGTGAGATAGATGCCTGCGACCGAAAAACCGGCAGATCAGGCTGCACGGAAGTGCCCGCCGAAACCGGCAAAGACAGCTACGGTAAAGGCCTTCCACGCAGATTTCTGGCGGGGTTTCCAGCCACCGTCGCTCCCGGTGCCACGTCTCGAATGACCACGGCGCCCGCCCCGACAACCGCGCCGCTTCCAACGGAAAGGCCGGGCAGCACCATCGCGCCCAGCCCGACGAACGCGCCCTCGCCCACCTTCACACCGCCGCCCAACAGAACGCCCGGCGCCAAGTGAACGAAATCGCCGATCTCACAGTGATGCTCCACCACACAGCCCGTATTGAGTAGACACCCCGCGCCCACCCGGGATTCGGTGTTCACCACCACCCGCGCCATCAGGATGCTGCCCGCCCCCAAAGAAGCCGAGGTGGCCATGATCGCGGAAGGGTGCCGCACGGCTTGGGCGATGTGGCCCTCCGCATTGAGAGCGGCGGAGATACCCTGACGCGTGCGGTTATCGCCAATCGTGCAGACGTACGCCTGCGGCCCAACCGGGAACGCATCGACGGGCGGCGTCACCTTCAACGACAACGAAGAAATCTCCTCTCCCCACAGGTCCCGGTTGTCGTCTGTGAGTCGCAAGCTGCGGTAGCGCCCGCTTTCCGCCAGAAACTCAATGATCGCCCGTCCCTGCGTGCCACAGCCGTAGACAATCAACTCCACCCGTCCCGCGCCCTGCCCACGCCCATTCCGCCCGCGCTCACCCATGAGATTCCGCCCCTCGAAATTCCTCCATCGTGGCGTGGCCCGGCTGCGAGATCCCCTCCCGTGTCAGTAGCTTTTTGAGCGTTAGATAGAGAATGCGTAAGTCAAAGCGGAGGCTCTGCCGTTCCACATATTCGACATCCAGCGCGAAGCGCCGCTCCCAGCCAATGGCGTTTCTCCCGCACACCTGCGCCCACCCGCTCAGACCGGGGCGAACCGCATGCCTGCGGCGCTGCCGGGCGCTGTAGCGCGGCAGATACTCGGCCAGAAGCGGCCGCGGGCCGATAAAGCTCATCTCGCCCTTCAGAACGTTCCACAGTTGCGGCAGTTCATCGATACTCCAGGCGCGAAGCCATCGTCCGAGCGGCGTGAGGCGCTGTTCATCGGGTAGCGCGCGCCCACTGGCATCCACGCCATCCCGCATTGTCCGGAATTTGTAGAGCACGAACGGGCGATCCTTCCAGCCGATTCTCGTTTGCTTGAACAGCACCGGCCAGCCAATCTTCCAGCCCACCGCTAACGCCACACCGGCCAGCAGCGGAGATAGAAGCAGAAGTAGGGTTGCGGCGGCCAGCCGGTCCAGCAGCGGCTTCATCCGCTTCCAGACGTCCCCGCCACTCAGGCCCTCGGATAGCCGAAGCACCCACAGACAAAACGCATTGACGCCAAACCACGCCATTGCGCCCATCCATAGCACCGGATTGCCCTGCACGGAAGGGGCAAGCGGAATCGCCGGTTGCATCAGGTGCGTCACCGCGCATCCCTCCCGGCGTATGCGTGCCTCGCGCAACCCGCGCAACTCCCCAAGTCTGCGGCGGTTTCCCCACAGCCAACGGTAGCCGCTCACCCACGCTCGCAGAAAACTCATGCCGCGCAACCCGCTATAGGCGGCTAGCGCGATCTCGGTTAGCGCCAGCGCCGGGAGCACGCACAGCAATTCGCGCATTCGGAAGTTAAGCGTGAGATACGCGAGCCGTCCCGCCACCAGGCTCGCATAGCGGGATGCGTGCATGGGCCGCTGCTCGTACTTGTGCCAGAGTATCGCCTCGGGTTGGTACACCACCCGCTTCCCCGCAACCCATGCCTTCCAGCACAGGTCGAGGTCTTCGGCCGACGCATGCCAGCCTCCGGGCAGACTATCGAATATGGCCTCGAAACCACCCAGTTGCCGGTAGTCCTCCATTCGAAACAGGAAGCAGCACCCCGATGCTGCGGGGATCTCCGCAGGCTCCCGGTAATCTTCGAAGTTCCGGCTCTTTCCCCGGGCCGAATAGAAACCCGCGGGCAGCAATGCACTCCCCGCCGCGTTGATCCGGCTCGCATGGCCATACACCAGAATCGCCGGAGCCACGATGGCCACATCGGGTGCATCCTCCGCCGCCGCCACCATCCGTTCCACCGCATAGGGGTGCAGTTCCACATCGTCGTTCAGGATCAGCAGATAATCCGGCGCCTCGCCCCCGGTGGAAGCCTGTTCCATTCCGAGCCGGTTTCCCTTGCGGTATCCCAGATTCTGATTCGAAGCGATAAGCCGCGCCTCCGGACAATGCGATTCCAGCCAGCGCCGCGTCTCATCGGTGGAAGCGCTGTCAACGACGATCAGCTCCCAGTTCCGATGCGTCTGCGCTCGTAGCGAGCTCCACAGATCCGGCAGGTGCGCGTGGGATTGGTACGTCACAACGATAACCGCGACTCGCTTCTCCACCGGGGGTGCAGCCGCTTCACGAACGATTGCTTCCTCCGCGCCCGCGGCGTCCGGAGGGAGCGTCTTCCCCCGCGCTCCCGGCGTTTGCTTCTTGCGCCTTGCCATCACGGAAT
>JADYZL010000171.1 GCA_020853155.1 Bryobacterales bacterium | reverse complement strand
CCGGCAAAGAACTTCCCCCGGAGACTCCAGATCGCCCAGGAATCCCACGCCCCGTGAGGAGACTGCGCCAGGATGGCGGCCATGGAGGCAAGTACCGCCACAAGGCTCACCCCCGCGATGATGCCAAGAACCCAGTTCAGCGCGAAGGGCGGGGCCGCGGGATCGACAGCGCCGGATGTGTTCCCGGTGGTCCGGACTTTCCCTCGTGGTGCGCGAACCAGCCATGCGAACCCCGATAGACCCGCCGCAAGCCCGAAAGCGGCCCAGGGCGAATCGACACCCAACAGCAACAGCACAAAGTTCGCAAGCCCGATCACACCGGCTCCCAATGGAAAGGCCACACTCATCGACAGCAGAACCAAAGCTGGCGAGAATGGGAAAAGCCCGAACCGGTGCGGCGCGCAATGGCTCCGCGAATGTGTCCCCGGCAGCAGAGCAGCCACCGGGAACAGGCCCGCCAAAAACGCCAGTAAGGTGGGGAGAAGGTGCATGGCGTTCGAAAGATTTATGGCGCCGGGTGAATCTCCTGGCCCGGCGCTGTGGCCTTCGCTATCGGCCGGTAGAGGACCACTCCCATCGGGAACTCCGCTACCACTTCCAGGCCGTGCTCGTGGCCAATCGAGGCGTAATCCGCCTTCCGCGTGAAATTCCCGAGAACAAACTTTGTAACAGGCCGATCTTCCAGCGGGACGAGCAGCGTGGGCGCAAGCACGTACTGCGTCGGAAAGTAGAGCTGTGCGTATGTGGAATGTTCAGGATCCAGGTCGCTCAGATAGCCCACCTTGCGCTCACCCGCAATCCGTTGCTTCACGCCCGCCAGCCGCGAGATTTGCACGCGAAAGGGAAGCGTATCCTCGTAGTCCTTCGCCTCCGCCAATCTCGCGACGGAATAGACCATCGTCATCCCGCCCAGCAGGGCAGCTAGCAGATAGATTCTTGCCGGGTACCTGAACTCTGTCATGCGTACAGTTGCGTCTGGAGTTCCGCCCAGAAACCGTAACCCCTACTTTGCCTTCTCAGCGACTTCGATATTCTGGAACCAGACGCTGGTTTCCATTCTGCCATGCGCCTGCAAGGCCAGATACCCCTCGGCGCTCACACCGGGATCGTTTGGAAGATCGACGGTCTTGCGCCCGTTCAAATGGATCACCACGCGATCGCCAATGGCGGCCACCGCAAGTTCGCTCCAATCGTCCTTCTTCACGAGCGCATTATCTTCGGGCGCGGTCACCCACTTACGCCCACCCACCTCGTAGAGGCCGCCCGTCCCCTTCGTGGCGTCGATCTCCGCCTCATACCCCCAGAGATTTTCCTTCTTCGCCCGGAAAAAATACCCGCTATTGCCGGAATCGATCTTGAACTGCAAACGGGAAACGACGTCCTTGTAGGGCCTGTCGTAGATGAGAACTCCCGCGGTGGGGTCCGCCGGATCGGTCTTGCCATGAATCACGCCGTCCGCGACGGTGAACTTCGATCCTCCCCGGTGAATCCAGCCCTTGGTGGTCTTCCCGTCGAAGATGCGCTTCCAAACGTGCTTCCCATTGTCTTTGAGGTAGATGTTCCTCCAGCGGACTTCCGCGGGCGAATCGCCCTTGAACTGGTGTACCTGGAAGCCAATATAGCCCGCGAGGTCCATCGAGTCGATGAGATCCGTACACTTGGCTCCATTCACGAAGGTTTGGATGCGGGCGCCTTCGGCTATTACCTTGTAGTGGTTCCACTCGTTGTCACGGAACGCCTTCGCGCACTCCGGGTTGTTCGCGGAGGTGGGTTCGTACAGCCAACCCCGCCGAGCTTCGTCGTAAATGCCGCCTGAGTTTCCCGCCTTCGTGTTTGAGATTTCCACCTGATACCCGTAAAAACGGCCCTTGGGGAACTTTCGGTTCACGAACTCTTTCCCGTTGAAAATGGTGGCCTCGGTCTCCCCGGTGTACTCATGGCTGCGCACCTGCACGCCCGAATTCAAGCGTGGATCTACCTTCACCTCATATTCAAGAACAAAATCACCATACTCCTTCTTCGGCGTCAGAAACGTATTCGGGCTGCCCTCGACGGTACTGCCGATCAGTTCGAAATTCTCCACCCGGTACTTCGCGTGCCCGCTCCGGATGTCGAAATTGCGGATGTCCTTGCCGTTAAAGAGGGCAACGTACCCGGCAGGTGGTTTCGGCTGCGCGCCAAGCACGCATGTGGCGATCAAGGCAGCAATCACAAGCAGCGCTCGGCGCGCGAAGAACGGACGTGACATCGGCAATGGTTCCTCTCGTTACCCGCGGGGAGAAGCGAGGTGCCTCAAACGGGTTCCCGCCATTATATATCTTCGCGGGCAGAGAGAATGGATGAATCGGAGAGTCTTATCTGAAAGCGGAAGAGGGCTGGGGTCGGTCTAAGCGCCGGCGGGAGCGCGCTTCAAGTACTCGCGGAGATTCTCGTCGGAGGCAAAATAGTGCGTGCGGCCGTTGATCACCTTGGTGATGGCAATCTCTTCCGCGATATAGACCCCCGTGAGCGAATCCTTGCGCAGGACGCCTTGCTTACCCCCGCCAGCGGCGCGAGCGTTGCCGGGCCGCGCACCCGCGGAGGTGGTCGAACGGGGAGCGCCCAGATAGGTTCCGAGGCCACGCGCAATGATGCCGGCGAAAATGCGGACGAGCGTGATCGCGAAGATCGCCGCCAGCAGGTAAATCAGCATCCGGATCATCCCGGGACCTCCTCTTCCTCCATTTCCGTTCCCGGAAGTGGAACGGGCGCCACGCAATCACGCGAGCGCCCGTTCCGCCATGCAGGGATTCACGAACATCAATCGCACGGCCCGTGAGGGCCCGTGTTACTTCCTCTTGGCGGGCTTCGCCTTCTGCGCGCCCGGCGCCGTGTAGCGCGTGTCGACGGAGCCGCTGAGGGTCTCGATCATCGCCTTGGCTTCCGCCGCTTGCGGAGACGTGGGGGCGAGTTCGATCACCTTCCCCAGCGCTTCGAGCGTGCCCGGAGGCGGAATGACATTCCCCTTGTCATCCATCTTGGCTTGGCCGATCAGGCTCATCGCCAGTTGGAATTGCGCGTTGACATGGTTGGGGTTCGCTTCCGTGGCCATCTTGAATGCCTCGGATGCGCCCGCGGCGTCCCCACGGTTGGTGAGTTCCGCGCCCATGTTGTAGTAGTACATGCCCGCATTCGGCGGGTCGAGTTGCGCGGCCTGCTTGAGGGCTGCCTTCGCGCCTTCGATATCGCCCAGCTTTGCCAGAATCAGCCCGCGATTGTTATACACGGGCGCACTCGGCTGGGTCTCCAGGCTCTTCGCGTACAACTCCGCTGCCTTCTTCAGTGCCGCTGTCCGTTCGTCGCCCTTCACCGTATCAGCCTTCTCGGCATAAGCGCCCGCCATGTTCTCAACGATCACCGTTTGAGTAGGATCCAATGCGTAAGCCTTCTCGAAGTTCGCGATGGCGACATCGTAGTTCTTCGCCTGCCGCGCTTCCATGGCCGCATTGAAGGCGTCGTTCAGTTCCTTGTTCTTGGCCATCGCCTTCTTGCGCTCTTCCATGGCTTTCTCCATGGCGGCTTTCTGCTCTTTGGTCATTCCCCTGGTTTGCTCTTCGGTTAACTGGCCGGACGCCGCCGCGGCTTGCGCGGCCTTCTGCTTGTCCGCCACTTCCTTCAGGTTGAAGTTAATTTCCTCCTCCCCGCCGAACTTGGTCCGTACACCCTGGACGCGGTCCCGTTCCTGCCCGCCCACCGTCAGTACCACGTTGTAGGTGCCGCTGAACGGAATACCGGCATGAAGGTACTCACCTTTCTTATTGGTTTTGACGTCGTAGTTACCCTTCATATCCGTGCGTTCGATCTTGATGACCGCATTCTGCAAGGGCTTGCCATCTTCGCCGATCACTCTTCCGCGGATCCGCGAAAGCTGGGCCGAGGCGACGCCGGTGAAAAGCAGCATCATCGCTGCAAGCGCGAACACCAGGCTGCGATTGAATTTCATTTTGAAGACCTCCAACTCTGAATCCCTTCCTCTCATTGCATCCTACTATAAATAGTAGACTTCGTCACCGTTCACGTATTGGACGGCAAGACGAGGAGGATCCGTTGCGATATCGTGAAACGAATCCCGCACCGGCAGACATCCTTCACTGAAAGGCGGGGCATGCGGGTAACTAGTTACAAACTCGATCTGACGGAACCGATAGCGCGATCCCTACGCTTTATCATCGCATTGCTGCCCCTCTTCGCGGTGGCCGCTTATGCCGGTACGCTTGAGGACGCATCGAATGCCGTTTCGCAACAGAATTACCAGCAGGCGATCCGCCTCCTGTCGGGCGGTGGCGCGAAGTCTCTCCCGGCAACACTGCTCCTCGGTCGCGCCTATTTCCGGATCGGGCAGTTCGAGAAGGCGGAATCGGCTTTCGAACGCGCCGTTGCGCTTGACCCGAAAAGCTCACCCGCCAGAAACTGGCTCGGGCGCGCCCAGGGCATGCGCGCGGATCAAGCCAACCCTTTCAGCGCATTGGGTTTAGCCAGAAAAGCTCGCGACTCCTTCGAAGCGGCGGTGAAGCTGGACCCGAAGAACCTCGAAGCGGTGAGCGACCTCTTTTCGTTCTACATGTCCGCGCCCGGTTTTCTTGGAGGAGGTATTGAAAAGGCACGCGCCCTCGCGGAAACCGTAAAGCCTCTCGATGCAGCGGAATATGCAACGCTGCAAGGGGAAATCGCCGAAAAAGGAAACGATTACGCAGCCGCTGAGAAATTCTACCTGGCGGCCCAGGCTCAGGCGCCCAAGAGCGTCGGACGATGGATTGATCTGGCGAAATTTTACACGCGTCGCGGGATGACGGCGAAAGCCGATAGCTCGCTCGCCAAAGCGAGATCTATCGCGCCGGGCGCCCCACGGCTACTGTTCGACGAAGCAAGCCTGCTCGTCCGCGCCAACCGGAGCCTCAAGTTTGCCAGGGAACTCCTCGCAAAATACAAGGCTTCCTCGCGGCGCGATGAAGATCCATCGCCGTTTGAAGTTGAGCAGTTGCTTGCGAAACTGGAGAAACTGGATAAGAAGTAGCGTCAGCCACCCATGGATCTCCGCGATATCGTCAGCTTCAGTTTCCAAGCCCTGCGCGCCAACAAGGTGCGAACGGTACTGACTTCCCTGGGCATGGTGATCGGCAATGCCGCCGTGATTCTCGTGGTCACGATCTCTCTCACCGGCCGCGATTACATCCTGGAGCAGATCCGCGGAATTGGCTCCAATCTGGTCTACGCCTATTACGAAGCGGGCAGCCGCGCCGCTCCCGAAGTGCAGGCGGACTTCGTCAAAGGGGCCGACGTCGAAGCCGTGCGCCGTGAGCTTGGGCCGCAGATCGTCGCGGCCACGGGCATCATGACCACCTACGACAGCATCGTCATCGATGGCCGCGAGGAGGATTTGCGCGTCATCGGCTCCGACGACGCTTACCCCGCCGTCCGGAACCTGGTTGTCGTGTCGGGCCGCTTTCTAACCGCCGATGAAGTCGCCACGAGAGCCAAGGTCGTGATGCTTACCGAACGTCTCGCGAAGAGGCTGTTCGGCTCCCCTTCGGCGGCGATTGGGCGCATCCTCAAGATCGCGCGCCTCCAGTTCACCGTCATCGGCGTCTTCCGGGAGCGGACGGAGACATTCGGCCTTTCGGAGTTGGGCAGTGAGACGGCGCTCATCCCCATTACCGTGCTGCGCTACTTCTCCCCCGTGGAGCGCATCGATCCGCTGTACGTACAGGTGGCTTCCCCGGACGACGTGGCGCCCATCACCGCCCAATTGCGGAAGATCCTGGAGTCCCGCCACCGGCCCGGAGCGCGGTATGCCGTCGAGAATCTGACGGCGATTCTCGAGGCGGCCAAGAGCATCGCGCTGGTTTTGACGGTGGTGCTCATTCTGATATCGGCGATCGCCCTGGTCATTTCCGGGATCGGCATCATGAATATCATGCTGGTGACGGTGACGGAGCGCACGCGCGAGATTGGCGTCCGCATGGCAGTCGGCGCATCCCGCACCGTCGTCCGCCAGCAATTTCTGATTGAGGCGATGATCCTGAGTCTGGCGGGCGGGCTGCTTGGAATCCTAATCGGCGTCGCCGTGCCCGTCAGCGCCGGGTATTTTTTGGAAGACTTGCAGATCCCCGTTTCGCCAGTCTCCATTCTGGTCGCGTTCGTCACCAGTTGCACAGTGGGCTTGGTGTTTGGCTATCTGCCCGCAAACCGCGCCTCACGGCTCAACCCCACGGAAGCGCTCCGCTATGAGTGATTCTATGAACGAACACTGCGGCATTTCCGCGCGGAGAAGGGTATTGCCGGTTTGCCGGTTAAGGAGGTGTCAATGATGATCGCTCTCCCGATTGCAGTATGCGTTCGCCGTTCTCCGGTGGTGCTTTTGCTCCTGGCCGTTGCCTGCGCCCTTCCCTCGCTCGGCGGCGCGCAGACGGTCGAACCGGCAGCCTCCCCGCGAACGCTATCTCTCAAGGAATGCGTGCGGCTGGCCTTACGCCAGAACCCGGATGTGCTGCTTGCGCGGCTCGATCAACGCGAATCGGCGATTCGCGTCCAGCAGATCTCCGATCCGTTCTCCCTCAAGCTGGGCGTGGGGAGCGGCCTCGCCTACACCAGCGGGTTTCCCATGAATGTGGGTGGTTCCGGACCGAGCATCGTCAACGCACAAGCCTCAATGACCCTCTATGACCGCCCGGCGCGCTACCGCATCGCTGAAGCCAACGAGCGCGCCAAATCCGGCGATCTAACGGAACGCGAGAAGCAGGCTGCGGTCGCCCTGGAGGTCACGCGCCAGTTCTTGGATGCCGAGGCGCTCAACCTGGCCCGGCAGTCCTTGCAAGCCGGGGTCGCCAGCCTGGAGCGTGTCGCCGCCATCCGGGAACGCCAGTTGCACGAAGGCCGCGCGCTCCCCCTGGATGCCAAACGAGCGCGCGCATCGCTGGCCGCCGCCCGCTACCGCCTTCGGGAAATGGAGACCGCGTCGGCCCGGGCGCAGGCCGAACTCGGGTTCCTGCTCGGGCTTGCCTACGGAGAGCCCGTTGCGCCCGCAAGCGAGGATCGGGTAGCCCCAGCCGCGCCGGACCCAACTTCCGCGGCCGCCGATGCCGTGGAAGCAAGCACGGAAGTAAAGAAGCTGAAAGTTCATCTGGCTGCGAATCGATTTCGCGTAAAAGCCGCAACCGCCGCACGCTGGCCGGTGATCCGCCTCGTGAGCCAGTACTCGATGTTCAGCAAATTTAACAATTACGATGACTACTACAACCGTTTCGAGCGTCACAATGGCCAGGTAGGGGCGAGTTTTGAATTGCCGTTGTTCACCGGCAGCGCCGCGAAGGCGGAGCGGTCGGAAGCGGCCGTCGAAGCGGAGCGGCTCCGCTTGAACCTCCAGACCGCGGAGCGCCGGGTTGCCCTCGACGCCGCCAATGCCGCCCGCGCAGCCCAGGATGCGAAGGCTTACCAGGAAGTGGCATCGCTCGATCTGGAGGCCGCCCGCGAGTACGTCAGTGTTTTGTTGGCACGTGTAAATGAAGGCAAGGCCCGGCTGGAAGAACTCGAAGAGGCGCGTTCCGACGAGAACCGGAAGTGGGTAGAGTACTATCGGAGTCGTGCTTCCGCCGAACAGGCCGGCTATGACCTCCTGCATAAAACAGGCAGTTTGCTGGCATGGTTCCAATAGGATACGAGGTCCTGGTACCAGAACTTCGGCAAGACATCAACCCGTACTTGAACGGAAAACATTGAATCGGGTGCCCGATTCGAGGAAAATTAGTATCATCATGTGGCTGTCCAGAATCGTGTCCGCTATCCGTGTGTCGGCGAAGCCCTCCGCCGCATTCCTCCTGGTTGCATCGATGCTTTTCCTGCTGGGCGGTTGCAATCTCGACCCGGAAACCGCGAAAGTGCGTTTCGTCGAGCGGGGCAATGAGTATTTCAAGAATGCGAAGTACAAAGAAGCCTCCATCATGTACCGCAATGCCCTGAAAAAGGACATGAAGTACGGCGAGGCATATTACCGGCTGGGCCTCGTCCACAAGCGGATGGGCT
>JADYZL010000170.1 GCA_020853155.1 Bryobacterales bacterium | reverse complement strand
TAATTGTACCACTTTTCCGGGGAACTCCCGCATAACCACTGGGTTTTTAGTGGACATTGGCCACCTCCCGCCGCGGCATCCCGGCCAGCTCGGCTTGCTGCCGGACCTCGGCATGGTGCGCGTCGAGCTCGTCACTGATGGCCGCTGTTTCGCCCCTGTGTGTCCGTTTTGGTGTCGATGATGGATCAGTCATGAATTCGCCTTTCGTCGCTCCTGCGCGATTCTGTGCGCTCACAGTGCCATCTCCGTGCGTGGTCACCCGAGAACCTCCCACCCAATACGTCGTGCAAGTACCGTGAATGCGTATGCAGCCACGATCGGTACGACTCCATTGCCGAGCAGGAAGAGTTCGTCCATCCGTCCGGAAGTCCCATCAGACGGCTGACGAATCGCGGGCTGAGTCTCGGGCGAGTGGTCGAGGTACGCCCGCCATCCATCGGCGTCATCGGGGCCAGGCGGAAAGATTCCGCCTGGCCCCGAAGAGATTGAGTTCCCCACTCGGCTTCCGCCCCGACGACGCTCCCTGACTCACTGGCGTCTGCCACAACACCGCCTCGACATTGAGCGGTGGCGTATTGCGCATGTGCTGGCTTGGTGGCGCATCGTTCTTGCTGTCGTTCACCGTCGGGGGTGGCCACTGCCGAGCGACAGTAGCCAACCCGTCGCCGCTGGTCTCCGTCGATCCCTTCCGGTTGTGATTCCCATTCACGGTCACGGTAGGCCAGAATGAACACGCGCTCCCGCTTGTGGGTGGCTCCGATTTCGGCTGCGCTGAAACAACCCCATTCCGCATCGAACCCCATTTCGGCCAGCGATCCGAGGACAGGGCCGAGTCCATGCCGAACAAGTCCGGGGACGTTCTCCAGGAACACGTACTCCGGTCCCACCTCGCCAATGACTCGCGCAATGTCCGGCCAAATCCACCGCTCGTCCTCGACGCCCCGTCGCTTCCCGGCGACACTGAACGGCTGGCACGGGAATCCCGCAGTGACGATATCCACGCATCCACGCCAGCCTGTGCCGTCGAAAGTGGCAACGTCATCCCAGACAGGCGCCTGCTCCAGCGCTCCTTCCGCCATCCGCTCGACAAGGACGCTGGCCGCAACAAGATCCCTCTCGACGTGCACCGCGCAGAAGAAATCGTCTCCCAGCACAAGCTTGAGTCCGAGTTCGAGTCCCCCATACCCGGAACAGATCGACAGTCCAACGATGGGACGTGCAACCACACCATTCACGACGCCTCCGCCCGTGGAAGTCCCGGCATCGTTGTCTGCTCAGGTTTCGCTGCCGCCAGTTCGTCACTCAACGCTTCGTATTCGCGCAAGAGCTCCACCCACGTTTTTTCCCAGTGATCGACCGCGACCCCGCGCGCCATTGCATCGCCAATCTTGTCGAACCCATCTTGTAGCCGCGCTTCGAGCGCTTCGATCCGCCCCTGTCGAGTGCTCATCGTTGCGATGTCTCCCAATACCGGCCCGTCGTCTTGTCGTGCCGGAAGAGCACCGGGGACGCACCGGTCAAGCCGCCAATCTCCTGAAACCTGACTTTCTGCACATGCACTTCAACCGGCGCATGCTCGTCGCCCTTGTCGCGCACCAAGACGAACCCGTTATCGGCCTTGTTGAAAAACGCCGCGGAATCGGCGATGTCGTACAGCGTCGGCACGTCGTACCGCCCCGTCTGCTTGTTGCGGTATTGCTTTGTCGGATGCGCGATCAAACCGCCCCAAACGTCATGGCGACGAATCACGTCCTTGATCCTGCGCAACTCGTTATTGCAATACTCCGTCATGGTCATGCCAGCCGGCCGACTGTGGTCCATTTCGTTCCACGGGTCCATCAGCCACCCGTCTACCCCATGCCGCCGGTGCGTCCAAAGGAACCCTTCGATCACCGCGTCTACCGTCGGCTCCTCGGGGAGGACCATGAAGAATTTGTCGCGCAGAAACTCCCGCCCCTGCCGTAACGTCTCGCGGTCCAGCCGCGGCGTTGGCCCAGCCCCGAACGGCTGACCAGCCCACAATCCCAGCAAGTGCGCCCAGTGCCGCTCCAGCGGCTGCATCTCCGGGGAACAGATGGCGAACTTCCACTCCCAAGAACTCTTCGCGAGATTCATCATCAGGGCATCGGCGAACACCGATTTCCCACTCGACGGTGTTCCCGTAATCACGGTGAGTTGCTTCCGCCGCACCGTGTAGTACCGGTCCAGTGACGCCCAGCCAGTTGACGCGCCCCGCCCCATCCCTTCGTCGTACAACCGTTCGATGGCGTCCCATGAATCGTCGATCGTGAATACGCCCTCGACCGGAATCGGCTGCGCCGCGCACAACAGCGCGTCCACTCCTTCCCGGCCGACCTCCAGCAATTCCTCGTTCGCGTCCTTGTACGGCGACCAACCGACCAGCCAGCACCGATCCGCCCCGATCCGCCGCACCAACTCGTCACGCAACTTCTGGCCCGGCTCATCCGAATCGGTCGCGATCAGCACCCGTTCCGCGCGCTTGGCCGCTTCGCATGCCAGCGCGTAACACTCGCCCGATGGCGTCGCGCTCGGCATCGCCAGCACCGCCGTCCTGCCAGTCGCCTCTTCGATGGCGAGTTTGTCCAGCACACCCTCGACGATCACCACCTCCGGCTGCCCGTCGCAATCATCCAGGCCGAACGGGATCACCGGCTTGCCCGGATCGAACCGGTACCCCTTGGCCGAGAGCGTCCGGTATTGCCGGTTGACGACCTCCCCCTCGTTGACGTACGCAAACGTGATCGCGTTCTTGTCGCCAGTGATGCCGTTCCGCCGAGCGACCCGCTCGCTGATACCCCGGCTCGCCAGCCACGACACCGCCGACTCACTCAGCGGACCAGACCCCGCCAGCCGCGTCACCGATGCCATGCGCAACGGCTGCGCCCTCGACGGCCCCGGCTGCGCGCCGTACTCGGCAAGGATTCGTTCCGCCGCTACCCTCGGGTTCGTCTCGCCGGTCGCCGCCATCTCCAGATCGATCACGTCGCCGCCCTTGCCACAGCCGAAGCACTTGAAACTCTGCTCGGTCACCCGGATGTGAAAACTCGGTGTCGTCTCCCTGTGGAGCGGGCATCGCCCCCACCACTCGCTATGCGCCCGCTGCTTGAGTTCGAGGCCCATCGTGTGCAGCGCATACTCCTCGATCCGCACTGTCGCCTTGACCTGCGCGATCGGATCGGTTTTCGGTTCCGTTTTCGGCAACGCGACCACTATTCGCCCTCCTGATTCATCGCCCGGTCGTACCAGATCACTTGCTCGGCCATGCCCTTGATGGTGGGGCCGTATGCCACCGCCATCGTGGCGCCGTCCACCACCACCTGCGCCCGGAAGCGCCCACTCATGGCGTCGACCTCGCCGACGTAACCGCGCTCGTTATGCCAGATGACCCACCGCTTCAATTCCGGCGTCCACTCGATTCGGTAATCGTCCATCACTCGTCGTCTCCTAGGCCGGGACGCCCCGGTATTTGTCCACAGGCTTTTCGACCCCCTCATCCTTCCAGCGACCGGCTCTCAGCCATTTGCCCGGATGCGGAATGTATCGCCCACCTTCCTCCCGCCACTCGTCCGATTTCTTCTGCTCCGCGATGGCCCGCAATATCTCGGGCAAGTCGTTGTGCGTTGGGCGTAGCTGTCGCCATGCCTTGAACGCATCATCCTTACCAACCTTGCGGGGATAGGCCGTCCAGAACTCAAGGAACCCCGCCGAATACGCAACGCCGTTCGCGCGCGCTGGTGCGTTAGCACCCTTCTGTTCTGTTTCTGTTTCTGTTACTGTTTCTTTATCCCCATGGGTTGGGGATGGGATGGTGATGGGTTCCCTATGGGATACCTCTCCATCCCGCAACTCCGGGTAGGCATCCCATACCGTTTCCTGCACCGTTTCCGGGAAATCTGATAGTGATTTCAACGCCGATTTGCGGAAGTTGTCCTTGTTCGAGTTGGCCCGCTGGTGCTTGTAGAAGTTGCGGACGAACACTACCTGGAGCTCAGGCCACCACGTCACCCGGCTGCTGATTTCTTCGAGGGCCACATCGAGCGCGTCTCCCCGAATACCGGTCTCGAACATCATGGCCCGACGGGTAATCTCGAAGCACCCAGCGGCTGATGTGCGTCGGTTCGTGATGAAGAACAGGAACAGCAGCTTCCCATTCGGTGACAATTCGGCAAACCATGGGTCGTCCCATGTCGCGCAGTCGATCGTGCGGTACATCACGACACCCACTTTCGAGCGTGCGGGATGCGTCTATACACATGTGACCTGGGGATGGTAAGATTAGGCAAATGCCGCTCCTTTGGTTCGTTCAAGGGATCGGACAGGGCCGGAGCGGGAGCTGATAACTTCCCTTCGGCCCGATCTTTTGTTCTTCGAACAATACCCCACCTCGGCATCTGCGATCCACCATATCACGCGCACGAACCGAGGGATTCCGGCGATCCGGAATCCCTCGTACTCTCGGCTAGAACGGCACATCCTCGACCGTGAGTGACTCCTTGTCAGTGGTCTGGTCCGCTTTGGATTTGCGTGCACGCATCGCCGAGAAACTGGAGATGTTCGCGAAGGTCCGTTCGGACCCGTCAGCGCCCATCACCTTCTTGTGCGTGATTGTGCCGCGACATTTCAGCCCAACCAGATCATCCGTATCCGGTGGGGAATCCGGGTCGAAAGACGCGCCCAACAATGCCTTTGCGATCAGGTACGCCTTGGCCGGTTGCCCGGCCCCGGACCCGTCGTAGAAGGTATCAGTGCGGACATAGACCCGCAGCTCGCACCCGGCGAATTCCGCATCATCCAGAATCTTGAAGTAGAACTCCTGCTCCGGATGCAGCTCCCCATTCTTGTCGGGGAACTTTCCGAGCCGCTCTTCGCTCAACCGATCCAGGACCAAGGTGTAGACATCTTCGTCCGGGATCACGAACTCGCTGGAGCTTTCCTCTCGCTTCGGAAGCTGAACCATGGTGTTATCTGCCTTTCGTTCGTTCGTTCGTGCGTTCAGTCGCCACGGCTTGCGCGTTCGTAGCCCCGCCTGATTGCATCGTTGCGCCGAGCGCGAAATCAATCACATCCTCGGAATACCCGCCATCGGCAAGCTCCCGCAGTGCCTCCCGGTACGCCGTGCGTTGGGCGCTCCGGCTCTCGTACGAAC
>JADYZL010000169.1 GCA_020853155.1 Bryobacterales bacterium | reverse complement strand
GTGCTGGTGAATGACCGGGTCGATGTCGCGCTCGCCTGCGGGGCGCATGGCGTCCACTTGCCGGGCAATCGCATCGCGCCGGAGAGCCTGCGCCGGATGCTGCCGGAACGTTTCGTGATCGGGGTCTCCTGCCACAGCCGCGAGGAGTTGTTCCGCGCGCAGGCGGAAGATGCAGATTACGTGTTCATCAGCCCGGTGTTCCAGCCACTTTCGAAACGCGACGGGCGAGAGCCGCTGGGCATTCCTGGCTTGAGCGCCGCCGTTGCCGGCCTACAGATTCCCGCGTTCGCTCTCGGGGGCATCACCCCGGAAGCCATTCCGCTCTGTGCCCAGGCGGGCGCGCCGGGCGTTGCGGGCATCAGCCTTTTTCAGCGGGATCTCTTGCGGGGATAAGGTCTTTCCCCTATGGATTCGTTCTGATTGCGCGAATTCTTTCTAGATGCCCTATCGTTCTCCACCTTGGCCTCCGATAAGACACGGGTAAGAAAGGCGCCCCGATGGATTTTCCGCCACCGGATATCCTAGCTATGTCGTCGGCCGGTTTGCTCTATGCCGGACTGGCGCTGAGGATTTTGCTGGTAAGAGGGCAGCCCTACTCCCAGGCGCTAGGCCAAGGTTTCGCGTTTCTCTCCGTCTGGGCGCTGAGCGTGGTGGCGGAGCTATATACCTCCGATCCGGAGTGGAAATTCGCGCTCACGGTCATCAAGTCGGTTTGCGTGCAGGGGGCGGCTTTTCTGCTGGCGATGCTTGCCCTGGAGCACGCGGATCTATTGCCGTCCTTGCGCAAGCGTATCTACCTTGCGCTTCCGATCGTGCCCGCGATCACAGTTCTACTGAGCATCCATGCGGAATCTCATCAACTGTTCCGGTACAACTACCGCGTGCGGTCCCACGGCGAGTTGCAATCGCTCACCTGGACGCCGGGCCCCTGGCACCACGTGACGGTGTTCTATCTCTACTTTCTGGTATTTGCATCGTTGATTCTGTTTTGCAGGAGCGGCAGGCAGGCAGACGACCGGCGACGGCGCGCGACGCTGATCGCCGCCGCCGGCTGGTTCGCCCCGGCAGCCGCGGACCTGGCAACGCGGTTTGGACTCGTTCCGCTCAGCGTCAACCTTTCCGGATACTCGCTTCTGGTAGCGGGAATCGTCAGCGCGTGGGCGCTCTTGTGGGAACGTATGTTCAACCTGAGTCCGTTTGCCCGCAATCTGGTGGCGGACAGCATGCGGGACCTGCTCTTCGTCATGGACCGCGCCGGACGCCTTGCCTATTGCAACGCACGCGCGCAAACGATCACCGGGATCCGGCAGTCCGGGCGCGAGGCACTACCTCTCTCCGAAGTCCCGGACCCCTGGGGGGCCATCCTGGCCGGGCCAGCCTCGCGGCAGCAAACGTTGCCTTCCGGGCTGAGCGGAGACTCGACTTCCTTGAAGGAGGATGTCCGCGTAGAGAGCGCGGGGAAATGGCGCAGCTTTGAGCGGAATGAATTGACCCTCGCAGACCGCCGCGGCAGGCCGGTGGGCCGGGCCGTTCTGCTGCACGAGATGACGCGCCAGCGCGCGGTCGAAGACGCTCTGCATGCGCGCAATCTGGAACTTCGCGATACGAACCGTCTGCTTGGGAGCGAAGTGGCGCAACGCGCCGTGATCGAGGAGAAACTCCGCGCCAAGGCGGCTGCCCTCCAGGTGGCGCGCGAGGAGCAGGAACAGGCACGGGAGCGATTAGAAACACTGGTGGATGAGCTCTCGATCGCCCGCGCGAAAGCCGAGGATGCCGCCCGCGCAAAAGCGGAGTTTCTTGCGACGATGAGCCACGAGATCCGTACGCCTATGAATGGCGTGATCGGCATGAATGCGCTTCTGCTCGATACGCCGCTCGCCGTCGAACAGCGCGGCTATGCCATGGCCGTGCAGCAATCGGCCGAGGCGCTACTCACGATCCTCAATGACATTCTGGATTTCTCCCGGATCGAATCCGGCAAGCTGCACCTGGAAGCGATTCCCTTCGATCTCGAGGAGCTTCTCGGTTCGGTGCTGGAGACGGTGCTTCCTTCCGCGCGGGAAAAAGGCATAGATCTTCTGCTGCGCATTCCAGCGGATTGTCCGGCGGAGGTTATCGGAGACCCGGGGCGCGTGCGGCAGATTGCATTGAACCTCCTCGGAAATGCGGTCAAGTTTGTTCAACAAGGGCACATCTGCGTAGAAGTAGACCAGGGCGAGTTCGCGCCTGGAAAGGGAGTACGCCTCCAGGTGCATGACACCGGCATCGGGATTCCCGCGGACAAGCTCCCGCTCGTGTTTGAACGTTTCACTCAGGCGGACGCTTCCACCACGCGGCTGCATGGCGGCACCGGTTTGGGCCTTGCCATCACCCGGCAATTGGCTGAACTCATGGGAGGATCGATCGACGCAATCAGCGAGCCGGGCAGGGGTTCCTCGTTTCGAGTGATGCTCCCGCTACTGACGGTACGGCGGGACGAGCCTGGAATTGAGGCATCGGCCGCAGCATCCACTGAAGGCGGGCTTCCATCCTTGACTGACAAGGAAGAGACTTACATTGGGCTTCGCGCCCTTCTTCTTGATGCAAACCCTCTTTCGAGGGCGATCACATTGGAACTATTGTCGAGATTGGGCCTTGCCGTGGAAGCCGCTTGCGACGCGGAACAATGCCGGGACCGGGTCATTCAGGCCGCGCGGGAGGGGAAGCCGTTCCATCTGCTCCTTGCCGACTATACTTTCCCAAGCGCTGCCGCGGAGGAGGTGACCGAACTGATCCTCACCCTCCCGAAGCGGTACGCCCCGCGTACCGTGATCATTGCGCCGATGTGCTGGCGCGAGAAAGTGTGGGACGGCCTAACCCCGATCGCTCGTCTCAGCAAACCACTTATCTTCAGTAGATTGCGCATAGAACTGGCTGAAATTATCACCATGCGTGGCGAATCTGCCGGTATCACGGATTTCTCTAGAGGTCTACGGACATTGCTGCGCCCCGCGCTTCTTTCCACGCGAGCCAAACGCATCCTCATCGCCGAAGACAACCCGGTTAACCAAAAGCTTGCGTCTAAGATTGTCGGGAAAATGGGTTTCGTGGTTGAGCTTGCGGCAAATGGAAGGGAGGCCATCGAACTTTGGAAACGACATCACTTCGATGTGATTCTCATGGATTGCCAGATGCCGGTGATGGATGGCTTTGAGGCCACCTGTTGGATCCGGCAACGAGAATGCCCTTCCGAGCGCACGCCGATTATCGCGCTTACTGCATCGGCAACCGAAGCCGACCGCCGCCGTTGCGACACTGCCGGGATGGATTACTTTCTCGCGAAACCATTCCGGCTGGAAGCACTCGAATCGCTCATTCTCGAAACTCTTTCTCGCGATGATAAGACCCCGCCCGCCGCCAAGGAGGCGGAGTGCCCCCTCCTGATGGAAGCAATCGTGTCGATCCAGCAGACGATCGCGCCCATCCACTGACCCGCATTCACCGAAAAATTAGCTTCGACCGCTGATTTCTCTTGTACTTTTCATGGAAGTAGGTGAAACTATTTACAGGAGAAGACGAAGCGAATGTCGAATCCAGTCTCCCAAAATGTTCGTGTATTCCCGTCGGATTGGCAGCATCCGGACTGGGCCTCCGCCTTTTATGGGAGGGACGTCCCGGCGGGCGCCGCGCTCGAGTTTCTGAGCGGCTACTTCGACTCCACCGAAATTCGCGAGACGCACTGGGAGTTCCCGCAACCGGAGACGATGGCGGTGTGGGCGCGGAAAGTCTCCGGGAACCCCCGTTTCCGCTTCAATCCGCTACTGCACCGGCGCTTCACGCATGAGCGATCTCTGGACGCGGCGGAAGTGAAGCGCTTCTGCGAAGGGCTTCGCCCGCTCGTTTCCGCGGGACGTTTGGGCGTGCTGGTGATGCAATTCCCTTGGAGTTTCAAATTTACTGAAGAGAACAAGCAGGCATTCCTGGCGCTACGGCGCGCCTTCGGCCGGTTTCCCCTTGTAGCGGAGTTCCGTCATTCCAGTTGGCACTACCCGGAAGCGTTGGGCGTGCTGGTGGATTACAAAGTGGGCTACGTAAATCCGGATCTTCCCGAGCACATCCGCGCGACGCCTCCCTCCGCGGAGCTGACTTCACCCGTGGGCTACTTCCGCTTCCATGGAAGGAATCGAAGTCTTTGGGAGAAGGAATGGCGCCTTCAGGAAACGCGCTTCGTGGAAGAGCCTTACCTCTACACGACGAAACAGATCCAGGATTGGCAGGCGCGCATCGAGCGCGTCGCTCCGTACGCGGATGCCTGCTATGTGGCGTTTGCGAATGATGCGGACGCCGCCTCCGCCGTGAATGCGATCATGTTGCGCTCACTCATGGGCGAAGAGCACGTGATCGCACCGGAAGCGTTGGTGGCTGCACACGGCTATGCTCTCGAAAATATCGAGACACGCCGCCCCGTTCAGCGGGAACTGATTCCCATGACCACACTGCGGCATTTCGCCGCCTCCGCCTAGAAGGCAGCGCGGTCTCGCCGCAAACCGGTGGGTTTCCTGAGGGTGCGGTTTTCTGGGCCGTTTCCGGGGCTACGGTTTCGCTTTCGACAAGCCGCGGATGGAAACGAGGTAGTCTGCAATCAATTTCTGATCGTACGGCCGCACCTGTGCCCCATAGGCGTCAATCATTTTCTTGACTTCACTCTCCCAAACCGCACGGGAGAAGTCGGGTTGCGACGTAATGTAGGCGGGCGAGTGGCAACTCATGCACGCCATTACGGTTTCATTGCGCCCCGGGCCGGGCGGGAGTTCATCGGCGCCCAAAGGCAGCGAAGCAAACGCAATCTCCCGGGTTTTGATGGCGGAAGGTCCCTTTTCCTCTTTGCACGAGACCGCGGCCAAGGCGATCAGAATGATAATCGGCAACCAGATGTATCGGGAATTTCGCATCTTAGACCACCTTCACATCGAGCGATTCGATCACCTGGCGCATGTAGCCGCTACGGTTCCAGTATTTCTCCACCTGGGTCTCTCCGTCTTCATTTGTTGCCCGCACCATCAGGCGGTGGATGCCGGCCGTGGCGGGTGTCCAATCGAGCTTCCATCTTCGCCATGAATAGCGCCCAAGGCTCGGGTCGAGCTTGGCCTGCACCCATTGCTGGCCGCCGTCCGTCGATACTTCCACCTGCCGGATGCCGGCGCCGCCATCATTCGCGAGGCCTTCCAGCGGAACGCTTGCGCCCCGCTTCAATTCCTCTCCCAGCGCGGGGCTGACGAAGATGGAATGCACGGCCATCTTGCTGATGGGAACCCGGTTCGCAGCGAGAGCATCCGGGGACTCCTCGCCGCGCGCATCGTTCGGGATCAGATACGCCTTCTTCATCCAGAACCCGTCGAACCGGGCGGGCAGCACCTGGATCTCGCTGAGCGCTTTCATCCAGTACGTCGCATACCAGCCGGGCACCACGAGCCGGAGCGGGAAGCCATTGAGCATGGGCAGCGGCTCCCCGTTCATCTCGTAGGCCACCATCACTTCACCATCCCGCGCGCGTTCCACATCGAGCGACTTCACATACGCGGGTGTCCCCGGCATGGTCGCGGTATCGAGGCCCTGCACGGTCACATCCAAGGCCCCGGTCTTGAGTTTCGCGGCATCCAGCAGGTCCCGAAGGCGTACGCCCGTCCAGCGGGCATTGCCCATTGCTCCGTGTCCCCACTGGCCACCCGGAATGTGCGGCTCGAAGAAGCTCCGGGAATTTCCGGAACACTGGTTCAGCGCCACGTAACTGACCGGCTCGAACTTCTTGCGCAAATCATCGACCGAGAACGCCATGGGGTTCGCGACGTGGCCGCCCACGCGCAGCCGGAACTCGTTGAGGTCCACTGCCTTGGGGAGGTTCGCGAGGTGCCATCGCACGTAGAACGCACGGTTCGGGGTGAGGTCCTCCTTAAAGTAGCGGATCGGCGTTTCGAGTTGTGGCGGGCGATCGGTAAGCAGATAGAGGGGATCTTTGTCCGGAAAACTTACCACGCGCCGCAACACTTCGGGTTCCGCAAGTTCCTCATCCTTGCGCGCGCAGCCCGTGAGCACGGCGCCCATCGCGCCGAGCGCTCCCAACGCCGCCCGGCGGCTAACGATGCCTTCCTCCGCGAATGGCCCTAACCCCATAAAAATTCCCCTTTCGCCATGTGCGCATCCGACGATGCGAAGCTGTACTGCGATTCTATCCCGCCATGGTACAGAATTGTTCTCGCGCGATGCGACCGCGCGATCCCCGGCCGGAGCGCGGAGCGGCTCTCCCGCGTCGTCGCGCGTGTCAGTGCGTGACGGGCGCCGGCCCCTCGTCGCTGTATTTGGGACGTATCAACAGCACCAGCCACAGCGACAGCAGCGAGAGTGCGGCCACCACCGTAAACGTGACGACCAGCGGAACGCCCGCATCCCTGGAGATGCCGAACGCCCAATCCGCGATGCCCCCAAAACTGATGCTGACGAAATTCATCATGCCGTAGCCCGAAGCGCGTAAATGCGGCCGCACGATCTGGCAGAGAATCGGCATGTTGTTGATGTCGAAAAAGCCGTAGCCGACGCCAAAGACCACCAAGGAAGCAACGGCCACGCTTAGGAGTCCCGTCTGCGGGGAAAGGCCTACGCCCGCGAGTGAGATCACGATGAGGCCCATGCCGATGGCGCTCGTGTAGATGCGCCCCCGGTTGTTCTTCCTCATCCAGCGGTCGGCCATCCAACCGCCGCCGAAGGCCGCGCCCGCCGCCGCCAGCATCCAGTAAAGTGTCGCGGAGACCCCGGCTTCACCCTGCCCGATGCCGAACTCGGTTTTCAGAATCGCGGGCATCCAATCCCGGATGATCCAGCCCGCCATCGCCGGCAGCGTGAAGTAGACCACCAGCAGTTGGAAGGAGCGGTTCCCGGCAAGTTCCTTGATCGCCTTGAGGGGCGAAATCTGATCGCTCTTGAGGACTTCCGCTTTCTGGAACGGATCCTTGATCATCAGGAACAGCGGGATGGCATAGAGAATGCCAACGAACCCGCAAAGATCGAACATCCAGCGCCACCCAAGGTCCGGGTGATCCGCCGCGTAGCCGCTGAAGCCGCCCAGGATGACCCCGGCGTAGATGCCCATTTGGTGGAATCCGACGGCGCGCGAACGGGTTTCGCCCACGTGGTAGTCGGCAATCAGCGCGAGAGCGGCGGGGATATAGAAAGCTTCGCTGATGCCCATGGCGGTGCGCGTCAATAGCAGTTGTTCGTAGGTCGTGACGTGCGCCGTGAGCCACGTAATGACGGACCACACGAGCAGGCTACCCGCGATCACATAGCGGCGGTTTGTCCGGTCCGCCACATAACCGCCGAAAGGGCTCAGAAACGCGTAGGTCCATTTGAAGAAGGCCAGGATCGCGCCCCAGTTGGCCTCGCTGCCGATGTCCGGGATATCGTGCATCAGGGAGAACTTCATGGAGGCCAGCATCTGCCGGTCCAGGTAATTCAGCATGGCTACGGGCACGAGCAGCGCGACGACGAGCCATGCGTATCCGGAGACGCTTCTACTTTCTTGCATCGTTAAACTCCTTGATTTCCGCGGCCCAGACGGCGCGGGAGCGGTGCGACGGGCGGTCTTCTCCGCCGGGAATCACCGCGCGGCCGCGCCACTCCACAGCGGTAGTGGCCACCAAGCTGAATGGGACTTCGCCGTGGTTCTGCCAGGCGTTGCGCGCGGGAGTGTAAACCTGAATCGCACGGGGGAAGCCGGGGTGGCGGTCCTTGAGTTCGGCCACCCTTGCATCGAGACTCCCGTCGCTGCCGCCGAAGATCGCGAAGCGGTCTCCTATGCCGATCGATGGTGCGGCGCACGCGAGGCCGGGAAGATCCGGCAGCACCCTCCAGCCTTCGCGTGGATGGTACGCCCAGGCATCGCGCAGATAGGTTCTTTGGGGCTTGCCATCCGGCCCGGCAGAGAGCGAGGCTCCCCCGGCCACGAACAGCAGCCCGCCTGCCGAAGCGACGGCGGCGTAAATGCGGCCCGTACCGGGGAATTCCCGTTCCACCCGCCAGCCCGCGCTGAGCCGCGCGAGATCGAGCGAGTAGAGAACCCGCTCCGCACGGGTGGTTGTGGGAGAGGTTTGCCCTCCAAAGACGTAGGCGGTGTTACCCACGCGCGCGGCGCCGCAATAGGCGAGCGGCGCGGGTAGATCCGGCGCGGCATCCAAGCGCGCCTCATGCCCATTTGAACGCAGCCACCGGCACTCGTGCAGGTATCCACCCGGACCACTTCCCCCAATTAGCAGGACCCCTCGGGCATGGCTCACCGCACTTCCATGCGCGAGCGAAACGGGCAGGGTGGATTCGCGCCACTCGCCATCGGGCTGGGAGAGAACAAAGGCTTTCGCCGACCATTCCCGTTGCCCGCCGCTCCACGACGGAACCGGAAAATCGCTGCCGCCGGCGACGATCAGTGCTCCGCCATGTACGCCCACGAATTGGCCGGCCAGCCCCGCTGGCAGATCTGGCAGGCGCGCCCAGCGTCGTTCCCGGCCGACGGCGATCGATGGCAGGGCCAACGTGGCCAGGCGCCCCAAGGCCTGTCTGCGGTTCACTGCGCGCGGCCCCTGCCCAGATCTTCGGGCGCGAAGCCCGCGGAGGTAACGGCCAGGCGCAGGGCCTCTTCCTCCAGGCTGGTGAGTCTCCCGCGCGGCGGAACGGCGTAGCCGCACTCGATGCCGGACCACGAGAGTATGCGCTTGAGCGCCGGCAGCATCGGGAAATCGAGTACCGCGCGGATCAGGTCGTTCACGCGGTCCTGCTTCTCTCGCGCCTCCCGCCACCGGCCTTCCCGCGCATCCGCGAACAGCCCAGTGAACAGTTCCGGAACCAGGTTGTAGAAGCTGCCGATGCCGCCGTGCGCCCCCATCAGGAGCCCGGCGGCCAACACTTCGTCGTGCCCGTTGAAGACCGTGTAGCCCGCGCGTTGGAGGAGGGAGAGCCGGTAGAGATCGAAGGACGTGTACTTGAGGCCGATCACATTCGGGAGTTCACACAACTTCAGCAACTCTTCGGTGGTCTGGATCGCCGTTGAGTGACCGGGAAAGTAATAGACCAGAAGAGGCACGGAGGAAGCGGAGGCGATCGCCTGGTAGTAACGCAGCGCTTCCTTGAACGAGTACCCAGAGCCGGGGGGAAGGCTGCTGATCGCGCTTACGCCGGCGGAGGAAGCATGCCGCGTGAGGCGGAGCGCATCCGCGGTACTGAGCGCGCCTACGTGGGCGATGACGCTGCCCCCTTCCGGCGTGTTGGCCATCGCGACTTCCACCGCGCGTTCGCGGACTTCGAGGGGTAATTGCAGGCCCTCGCCCGTCTGTCCGCACACGTAAACGCCATGGCAGCCCGCGCGGTATACGCGCTCGAGCAGAAGCTCGTAGCTTCGCGTGTTGAGCTTGCCGTTCCCGTCGAGGGGAGTGACAAGCGCCGGTAGAATTCCGCCAAATCTCGACATTGTGCTTCTGGGGTTTGCCGCGGGGAACAGGCCGCGCCGAAGATGGCGCCGCCCCCGCCGCGAACGTAAACGCGATGATATCATCAACCCGTAAACCACCGTATGGGAGCCCCTTGAATCTCGCAGATCTTGCCCGGCAATACCGCGCCAACTTGCTCGAATCCGTCATCCCTTTCTGGTCTCGCCATTCGGTCGATTGGAAGCATGGCGGCTATTTCACCTGCCTCGATCGCGATGGCTCCATCTACGACCCCCGCAAGTACATCTGGCTTCAGGGCCGCCAAATCTGGATGTACAGCCGCCTTTATAACCAGGTGGAAGCGCGCCAGGAGTGGCTCGATATCGCCACGGCCGGCGTGGAGTTTCTCACCCGCCATGCCCGCGATTCTGAAGGCCGCTACTACTTCCGGCTATCCAGGGAAGGGGAGCCTTCCTTCTTTCAGCGGAAGCCTTATGCCGCCGTGTTCGCGGTAATGGCGCTCGCGGAGTATTCGAGAACCGGGGCTGGAAGCCAGTATCGAAGCGCCGCCCGCGACCTCTTCTGGCGGGTGATCGATTGGATTCGCGAACCTGCCCTGCTTGGCCGCCCCGCCATGCCGGGGCAGCCGGCGTTCCAGAGCCTGGCCGATTCGATTGTCGTCGCGAAGATGGCCATCGAATTGACGGCGATCGATGACGACCCGCGCTACGAAAGCGTGATGCGCGAATGCCTGCGCCAGGCGCTTCTGCACCAGGACCCTTCGCGCGGCGTTTTGCTCGAGAACCGGGGCGGCGGCGAGGATGCGCGCCTGTACCCCGAGGGGCGGTTGTTCAATCCCGGGCATTCGGTGGAAGCGGCGTGGCTCTTGTGGCTGCTGGCGGAGCACCTTGGGGAGGACGCGCAGCTACCCCGCATCGCGGGGGTGCTCGAAAGCAGCCTGGAGGCCGGTTGGGACCCGGAGTTCGGCGGGCTTTACTACTTCATGGATGTGGAAGACCGGCCTCTCCTTCAACTTGAAGCTTCGATGAAGCTCTGGTGGCCCCATGCCGAAGCACTCTACGCCGTCATCCTGGCTTATACACGGACGGGCGAGAGACGCTGGCTGCCGTGGTTGGAGCGCATCCATGAGTACGCGTTCCGGCACTTTGCGGACGACCCGAAGCGCGGCGAGTGGTTCGCCTACTGCGACCGGCAGGGGAACCTCACCCACACGCTGAAGGGGAACCACTACAAGGGCTGCTTCCATGTTCCCCGCGCCCTTCTCTACTGCGCCCAGACCATTGAGAAGCACCTCGCGGGGCAGGCCACGTAGCAAGCACGGCCGCCCGTTCAGTACGATATGGGAACCGGCGAAGCACCGGGAGACCCCGCGGAGTTTGCATCGATGATCGCGCACAAACAAATCATTCACAGCCTTGGCATGTCGTTCGTGATTGCCGCCCTGGGAGCCGGCGTTTGCCTCGGGCAGACGAGCGCGCAATCGATTGCGAATGAGGCCTACCACGTGCATGCCATCCGTAACGTGATGGTGACGGCCCGCGATGGGGTCCGGCTCGCAACAGACGTGTATCTGCCGGAACGGGCGGGGAAGGTGGAGGGCCGATTTCCCACGATTGTCGAACGCACGCCGTACAACAAGAATGGGAACGCGCCGCCGCTAACCGCGTTCTTCGTGCCGAAGGGGTATGCCGTCGTCGTGCAGGACGTTCGAGGCCGGTACCACTCGGAGGGGACCTGGAGGCCGCTTCGCGACGACGGGCCCGATGGCGCGGACCTGTTGCAGTGGATCGCCGCGCAGCCATGGTCCAACGGAAAGGTGGGCACTGTTGGCATGTCCTATGGGGGCGCGACGCAGCACGCCATTGCCATCGCCAACGCTCCCGCTCTCGCGGCGATGGTTCCCGTCGATGCGATGAGCAATGCGGGGCGGTATGGAGTGCGCCACAACGGCGCGTTCGAACTGCGCTGGATGAACTGGATCCTGACGCTCGGGATTGCGACCGGGAAGACCGCCTCTCCGACCGGGCTGGCGAGAGGCGTCAATGGGGAGGCGGCAGCCGAGCGGGCGGCCACTCCAAAGGAAGCCGCGCCGGCCCTGATAACAATGGGCGACCACATCCGGGAGTACGTGCGCGCGCTGCCGCTCCGTGCCGGTACAACCCCGCTCCAGTTCGCTCCCGAGTATGAGCGATGGCTTGTCGAGGCGATGAGCCACGGGGACAACGATTCGTTCTGGACCGGGATGGGCGCGAGCGTCGCGGACCACGTGGATACCTATCAGGATGTGCCGGCGCTGCACGTAACCGGATGGTACGATTCCTGGGGTTCGCAAGTTGCGAATCTGAACTACCCGCTTCTTGCAAAAGCGAAGAAGAGCCCGCAGCGGCTGCTGATCGGCCCCTGGACGCATGGCGGCCAGGCGCAGACCTTTTCCGGCATCGCGGAGTTCGGGGAGACGGCCGCCGTCGATCTGAACGCGCTGCGGCTGCGGTGGTTCGACCGCTGGCTGCTCGGGCGGCAGAATGGCGTTGAGCGGGAAGCGCCGGTTCGCATCTTCGTGATGGGGAGCGGCGAACCTCACAAGACCCCGGAAGGGCGGCTCTTTGTGGGCGGTGCGTGGCGCGAAGAGCGCGAGTGGCCGCTGGCCCGCACGGCCTATACGCCCTATTACCTCCATGCCAATGGAACGCTCTCCACGGAGCGGCCGGCGGAGGAGAAGGCATCCACGCACTATTCGTTTGACCCCCGCAATCCCGTGCCGACTATTGGCGGCAATGTGTCTTCGGAAGGCGATCTGATGCCGCGCGGCGCGATGGACCAGCGCTGCTACCCGGAGCATTGGCTGTGCAAGGATACCTTGCCGTTGTCCGCGCGCAAGGACGTGGTGGTGTTCGAGACCGCTCCGCTGGAGCGGGACATCGAAGTCACCGGCAGGCTCGTTGTGAAGCTTTGGGCGAGTTCCGATGGCCCCGATACCGACTTCACAGCGAAGCTGATTGACGTGTATCCTCCGAGCCGGGACTTCCCTGCCGGAGTCGATCTGAACGTGGGAGATAGCATCGTCCGCGCCCGCTACCGCGAATCGATCAAAACGGAGAAGATGCTCGAACCCGGCCGCCCCGAGGAATTCACGATCGAGATGTACCCGACCTCGCTCGTCTTCCGCCGCGGCCACAAGATCCGCCTGGATATTTCGAGCAGCAACTTTCCCCGCTTTGACGTGAATCCCAATACGGGTGAAGCGCTCAATGGGAACCGGGGCTGGCGGATCGCGGAGAACACGATTTACCACGATGCGGCGCACCCGTCGCACATCCTCTTGCCCGTGATTCCGGCTGCGCAGCGGGCCTCCGCCAGGTGAGACTTGCGCGCCGGGGCGGAGGTGTGCCGGGTTAGTACTTGCCGATCCGCGGGCTTCCCAGATCCGTGTGGAGGGCGAGGGTGTCGATGAGTTGGTCCGTCATGCGCTGCCGCAGCCGGGCGTGCTCCGGCTTCTCGAAGAGGTTCTCGAACTCGTGGGGATCGGCTTCCAAATCGAAGAGCTCCCCGAGCCCGGTTCCGTGGTACAGCGTGAGCTTGTGGCTTCGGTCGCGGATCATCGACGCATGCGATTGCAGTTCGTTCGTTTGGGAATCGTGATATTCGCTCCAGACGAAATCCCGGTGGGTTTTCGTCTCTGCCGCTCCGCGCGCGAGGCTGAGCAAGCTCTTCCCATCCATGTCGCCGGGGTCCGGGATGCCGGCGGCTTCGAGCAGCGTGGGCGCCATGTCCGTGAGTTCGACGAGTGCGTCGCTCCGCAGACCCTTTTGTAAGCCGCCGCCCGGCCAGGAGAGAATCAGCGGCACGCGCACGGCGCCTTCGAAGAAGCGGCAGCCCTTGAGCCGGAGGCAGTGGTCGCCCATCATCTCGCCGTGGTCGCTCATGAAGACAATGAGCGTGTTCTCCCGCTGCCCGGTACGTTCGAGCGCTTCCACCACGCGGCCCACATACCAATCGATGTGCTCGATCATGGCGTAGTAGCAAGCCTTCATGTGCCGCGCGGGATAGCTTGCGGGCGGCGCGGGCGTCATTGTCTGGTGCGCCACCTTGCCCGCGAACCGCGCCTGTTCCCGCTCTTCCCCCTCCCGGTAGAGCGGCATCGGGAGGGCCTGGGGTGTCATCTTTTCGAGGTACTCGGGCGCCGGGTCAAAGGGATTGTGCGGCGCGAAGATGTTGATGCTCGCGAACCACGGCCCCTTCAAGCCACCTTCGATGTAGTGCAGGGTACGCTCCGCTTCCCAGGCGAGTTCATGGAACTCCGCGGGCATCCCCGCGTTGTACTGCTCCGGGTAACCCGCGATCTTCCGCTTCCGGTAAAGGCCCTCCCAAGTGACGCCATGCTCATGCAGCCAGCGGTTGTAAGCGTGGACGCGATCGGGCCAGCCGGGTTCGGGTTTCGGCTGATGGCTCCAATCGTAGATGCGGTAGCCATCGTCGATGCGCGGTTCTTCCCGCCCAAACGGGCTTGCAAGGTGGAGCTTGCCGCAGAGCGCGCCGTCGTAGCCCGCGGACGCCAGGCGACGGGTGACGAGTCGTGGCGTGAGCTTCGCCGGGAACTCCGCGTTTCCGTTGCGGTGCTGATGAATCCGGCTCGGAATACAGCCGGTCAGAAACGAGGCGCGGCTGGGCGTGCAGATCGGGTTTTGGCAGTAAGCATGGGTGAAGGACACGCCCTCCGCGGCCAAACGGTCTATGTGCGGCGTCCGGATGTGTGGATTGCCGAGCGCATGGATGGTGTCCCAGCGCTGCTGATCCGTGCAGATCCAAAGGACATTGGGCGGAGGGGCGCCAGCGCCAGAGGGGGCGGCGTTCCCGCCGGATTGCGCGGGGTTCGCCGCAGCCGCCATACTCATCCCACCCAGGGCCATAAACTGGCGCCGCGAAGCATTGCCGATCATGTGAACACTTTCCCGGGAGCGAAGTCCCGCGCGAGCCGCAGCTTCGAATGCCACGCCCGCTGACGATTGTATGCCCACCGTGAACCTTTCGTGAAACAGAAGACCCGTCTTGCGGGCTCTTTCCGGCTGGAGATCGATGGCGGCTTCGCTACGCTGAACGATATGAACCTTCTTCCGGATTCACCCTCCGCGCCCACATCCGCGCTCGCAGACCCAAGCCGCGTGCTCGAAATCATCGATGGGATGCGGCTCTCGAAAACCGTATTCACCGCCCTCGAACTCGGCGTGTTCGAGTTGCTTGATGACGCTCTCCACACTGCCGCCGCGTGCGCGGAGCGGCTTCGGGTGGACGCGGATGCGCTGGAGCGGCTGCTTGACGCCTGCGCTGCCGCCGGAATCCTCGTGAAGGCCGATGGCCGCTATTCGAATAGCGAAGTGGCGTCGGTCTATATCCGCCGCTCTTCGCCCGATACGCTGGCGGGCTACATGTTCTACGCGAACCGGATCACCTGGCGGCTGTGGGAGCATCTCGAAGACGCCGTGCGGGAAGGCACGCCGCGCTGGTCCCAGACCTTTGGGGAGCAGGAGGGCATCTTCGACCATTTCTTCGCAAGCGACGATGCGAAGGAAGTCTTCCTCTCCGGCATGCACGGGATGGGCATTCTGAGTTCGCCGCGCGTTGCCGCGAGCTTCGACCTGAGCGGGCACCGAGTGGTGGCGGATCTCGGCGGAGGCACCGGCCATCTGGTGGCGGCGATCTGCGAACGCTACCCGTTGATCGAGGGTATCGTGTTCGACCTGCCCGGCGTTGCCCCGGTCACGCGCGCCCGCCTCGCCGCAGCGGGGCTTAACGGCCGCGTGCGCGTGGAGGAAGGCGATTTCTTCCGGGATCCTCTCCCCACGGCGGATCTCTTCTGTCTCGGCCGCATCCTGCACGACTGGAGCGAGGCGAAGATTCGCGCCTTGCTCGGCAAGATGCGGGCCGCTCTGCCCGAAGGGGGCGCGATTCTTCTGGCGGAGGTACTTCTGAACGAGGAGAAGACCGCACCGCTTTCCGGGCTGCTGCAATCGCTCAACATGCTGGCCTGCACGGAGGGGAAGGAGCGGAGCCTTGCGGAATACCGCTCTCTCCTCGAAAGCGAGGGCTTCCGCGACGTTCAGGGCCGGGTGACCGGCGGGCCGGTGGATGCCATCTACGCGCGTCGCGCCTGAGGCACTGGGGTCAGCGAGGCATGGCGCAATGCGCT
>JADYZL010000168.1 GCA_020853155.1 Bryobacterales bacterium | reverse complement strand
CCGGGGCGTCGCGAATATCGTCCTCCATCGCGAGGTACTCAAACACCTTCTGCGAAGCGCCCAGCGCCTGCTGGAATATATTGTGAATCCCCGTAAGGCGCTTCACGGGCTCATAGAGCATCAGCAGCGCGATCACGAAACTGGTGAACTCACCAGCGCTCATCGTCTGCTCCACGATACGGGAGCGCGCGTAGGCGAGCAACAGCACGATCGTGAGCGCGCCGAAAATTTCGATGATCGGCGAAGCCAGCGCCTGCTGCGCAACGTAGCGCAGGTTGCTTTTCTTGAGCGCGCTTGCCGCCTCCCGGAATCGCTTGCTCTCGGCGTCCTCCATGGTGAACGATTTCACCACCTGGTAGCCCGTCAGCGTCTCATGCAGGATGCGGCTCACCCCGGCGGCGTCGTCCTGCGCGCGCCGCGTGGAACGGCGGATGCGCCGGCCGATGCGCGCGGTGGGAATCAGTACGCCGGGCAAGACCGTGAGGCTCACAAGCGAAAGCCGCCAGTCGTTCTGCAGAATCACGAAGAGCAGCGCCACCGCCGTGAAGCCCTGACGGAGCAAGTCCGCGAGGATATGGGACGTCGCCACCTGGATCTTTTCGAGATCGAGCATGATGGCGGACATCATCGCGCTCGTATTGTTCTGTTCAAAAAAGCGCGCGCTCTGCCGCAGCACTTTGTCGAAGACACGCTGGCGTAAATCCGTGACGGCGGAGAAGCCAACGTAGTTCACGAGGTAATTTCCTGCGTAGTCGCAGACGCCCTTCGTGGCGAAGACCATCAGGATCGCGAAGGCCACCATCCACCACGTGCCGCTAATGCCCGAAGGAACCAACTGGTCGAGGTAGATGGTGTAGTTGACGCCGGGAATGGTGACGAGCGGCGTCGCCTGCATGGCTTCTCCGGACGTGAGCACACGGTCAAAGATGGGCTTAATCAGAAGCGCCAGCATCGCCTGCGCCGCGCCCACGTACGCCATCAGCAGCACCGACGCGAGCAGGTGCGGCGCGTACGGCCGCGAGTAGCTGAGCAGCTTCCCGAGATCGCTCACGGGCGCACCTCCCTCGCGGCGTATTGCGCGTGGAGCACCTCAAGCACCTCGTCCACTGGAATGCGATCCACCGGCGTGCGAACAATCTGCCGCAGTTGGGGGCATTGCCACGGCGCCCACACCACCGGGTCGCTGCCGCCGAAGAGCACCACCCCCGGGCGCCCGAATGCCGCGGCCACATGGGCGGGGCCGGAATCGTTCCCAACGAAGAGCGATGCGCCCTGGATCCATGACATCGCTTCCTTCAACGGCGCACCGCTCAAACGGCGGAATGCCTCGAACGGAACAAGTTCGGCGTCGTTCGCGCCGAGAAAGACGGGCTCCAGCCCGAGATCGCCGCGGATCGCCCCGGCCAGCGCGAGAAAACGCTCCGCGGGCCAGATCTTCTCCGCCGCCGTCGCTTGCGGGTGAATCACGCAGTACGGCGCGTGCTGTTCCAGACGATCCGCGCTCAACCGGGCGCGCGGAATCTCCGTCCGCGGCACGCCCAGGTGAAACATGGCCGAAGCCACGTGCTCCGCCGTATGTACGGTGCGTTCTTCACCAAGGATCTGTTGCGCGCGAGGGATGCGCACGTTGTAGAGTGACTGCATCGCGAAGTGAGCGAAGCCGGCCCGCAGCGGGGCAAGCGAAAGCGCGGTCATCCAGGCGCTGCGCGTGCCGCCATGCAGGTTGAGCACGAGCCGAGGCCGCCAGCCAATCAGCACGCTCCGCGAGGGCGCGAACAACTCGTCCACATCGGGGTTGCCGGTATAGACATCGCGGAAGCGGTCATCCACCACCACACCGATTCTCAAGTCCGGACGGTGCTTCTTCAGCAGGTGAATGGCGGGCGTCGTGAGGACACAATCCCCCATTGAGCGCAGGCGGATGATCGCCACGCGGCTGCCGGGCGCGAGCTGGTCCATCGCCGAAGCCATGTCTTGTGATCCGGCGCCTCGCCGTTAGCTCCCCGCCAACTCGGAGCGGGTCTTTCGAACAATCTCCACAAACTGTCGCGCGGTGTTCTCGATAAAACCGTAGTCATTGTTCTTGAGGGCGGTGGCGCTCACCAATTCCCCGCCCACCGCAATCGCGCAAGAACCCGCGCGCAGAAAATCGGCCGCAGTTTCGAGACTCACTCCTCCCGTCGGAATCATCCGCACCTGGGGGAACGGCCCCTTCAGAGACTTGATATATTTCGCGCCGCCCATATTGCCCGCGGGAAACACCTTCACGACATCCGCGCCGTTCTCCCAGGCCGTAATCACTTCGGTGGGAGTAAGCGCACCGGGCATGATCGGCGTCGAATAGCGGTGTGCCATTTCGATGCAACTCAGCCGCAGATTCGGCGTCACCATGAAGCGCGCGCCGGCCAATTGCGCCACCCGCAGCGTTTCCGGATCCAGCACCGTTCCCGCGCCAAGCAGAATCTTGTCACCCAGCGCATCGGCAACCTTCTCAATGGCCTTGATCGCGCCGGGCACGGTCATCGTGATCTCCGCGCAGGCCACGCCGCCCGCCAGCAGCGCATCCACCGCGCGTACGGCGGATTCCGCCGACGGGGTGCGCACCACGGGAACCACCCCGATTTCAAGGAGATTCTTGAGGATCGTCTCTTTGCTCATACCATCCCAAGTGTACCAACGGGCGGTCCACGGCGAACCTGGCCTGAAGGAAGGACCCCAGGCCGCGCGTATACTAAGCGAGGAGGCTTCCATGCGACCCTCGTCCGCCTTGCTCCCCGTCTTGCTCAGCATACTGTTTTGCGGCTACGCCTTCGCCCAGGCCGATGCGATCCAGGCCCGGCGCATTGCCGCGCACACCCGGTTTCTTTCGAGCGATTTGCTTGAGGGGCGCGGCGTGGGCGCGCGTGGCGGCAAACTGGCGACGGAGTATATCGCCACTCAGCTCGCCCTCGTGGGCGCGAAGCCCGCCGGGGACAACGGCACGTACTTCCAGAACTTCCAATTGGCGGGGGTCCAGACCACCGATGCCGCCACCCTTTCCTTCACCCGCAACGGCCAAACCAGCCAACTCCACTGGCTGACCGACTGGGTGGGAAATAGCGAGATGCAACAGCCGGTAAACACGCTGGACGCCGAAGCGGTATTCGTGGGGCATGGCATCGTGGCGCCGGAGTTTCAATGGAACGACTACAAAGGCGTGGACGTGAAAGGGAAGATCGTGGTTCTCTTCACGAACGAACCCGGGCGGGACAACCCCGCGCTCTTTCGCGGCAAGGCGCTGATGTATTACGGCCGCTGGGCCTACAAGTTCGAAGAAGCCCTGCGGCAAGGCGCGCTGGGCGCGATCATCATCCATACGGACGACACCGCCGGCTATGACTGGGGCGTCGTCCGCAATTCCTGGGGGCGGGAACAGCAAATGGTGCTTCGGCCGGAGGCGGAACGGCGGCTCTCGATGGCCGCTTGGGTCAACGCCAAGGCCGCAGCGCCACTGATCGCCGGAACCGGCAAGAGCGTCGAGGAACTCTTGCAAGCGGCGGAATCCAGGGACTTCCATCCCATTCCGCTAGGCGTCACCGTACGCGCGAGCCTGCCCTCGAAGATCCGTACTATCGATACACGCAACGTCGCGGCGATCGTGCCCGGCGAGGACGCCGCCGCGAAGGAAGTGGCGCTCTATACCGCCCATTGGGATCACCTCGGGATTGCCCCTTCCGAATCGGCCGACAAGATTTACAACGGCGCAGTGGATAACGCCACTGGCTGCGGGATCGCGCTTGAAATCGCGCGGGCCTGGGCCGGCTTGGCGAAGAAGCCGAAGCGCGGCGCGCTCTTTCTCTTCGTCACTGCGGAGGAAAGCGGGATGCGCGGTTCGG
>JADYZL010000167.1 GCA_020853155.1 Bryobacterales bacterium | reverse complement strand
TGCCTGCCGGTGAGCCCGCTCGAAGCGCTGGGCGCGGTTGCCGCCGCGCGCCGCAGCGGGACGCCACTCCTGCTCGACTACGCATGCGACTTGCATCTGCCGGGCGGCTGGAAGGGGCGCATGACCGAAGCCGCTGTGTTCCAGGGCCACTTGTCGGCCGGCCGCGCCGCGCGCGCAATTGTCGTTTCCACCGCGAGCTATGCGGAGGCCAGCCCGTTTCTCTCGCGATTCCGCGGCAAAGTGCGGATTGTCCCGCTAACCATGCGCATCCCGCTACCCGATCCCGAGGCGGTCTCCCGCTTCCGCGAACGGCACGCGTCGCGAGGCGAAGCGCTCATCGGATTCGCGGGCAGAATGTCGAGCGAGAAGGGAATCGAGGTGCTGCTCGAAGCAGTCCGGCTGCTTCGGCGCCAGGGCCGCGCCGCGCGATTGCTGCTCGCGGGCGATGTGGATGGGGTCATCGGAGAGCAGGCCTACCGCCAGCGTATTCTCGCCGCGCTCGAAAGCCTGGGAGAGGCGTGCGGCGTCCTGGGCGTGGTTCAGCCGGACCTCTCTGCCTTCTATGCGGCTTGCAATGTGCTAGTGCTGCCCAGCCTGAACTCGACGGAGAGCTTTGGCATGGTGCAGGCCGAGGCGATGTTGTGCGGAACCCCGGTGGTGGCCAGCCGGCTGCCCGGCGTGCGCGAAGCGGTGGAGAGCACAGGCATGGGGCTGATGGTGGAACCGGGAGATGCCGCGGGTCTGGCGAGCGCGATCTCGACGATTCTCGATGCGCCGGAGCGTTTCCAGCCCACCATGGACGTCGTGCGGCATCGTTTTTCCGCAGAGCGTTCCCTGGATGCGTTTGAGCGGGTACTGCGGGAGTGTGCGGTGTGAGTAGATCCGTCGCGCCATTCGTTCGGGCTTACCTGCACCAGGCACCGCTGTTCATGGCGATTGTGCGCGGTGTGGAGTGCGCCATCCTCCGCGAGGCGGAGCCGCTTTCGGAACGGGTGCTCGATCTCGGATGCGGCGATGGCCTTTTCGCTTCGCTGGCCTGCGTGCGCCAGCCATCCGTTGGCCTGGACCCCTGCTTCTCCGCGATCCTGGAAGCAAAGGGGCGCGGCGCGCATCGAACTCTCGTGTGCGGCAGCGCCACGGAATTGCCGTTCCGCGACGGCACCCTGCAAACCGTGGTCTGCAACTCCGTGCTGGAGCATATCCCGGATCTCGATGCGGCGCTCACGGAGTGCCACCGCGCGATGAAGCCTGGCGGGCGCTTGCTCATCACCAGCCCGAGCGAACGCTTCGGGGAAATGCTGCTGGGCGCGCGGTTGCTCGCCGGGTTTGGTTTGCATCGCGCCGGAGAGGGCTACGCGCGGTGGTTCAATGCACACTCGCTCCATTACCACACGCTCGCGCTGGGCGAATGGCGGCGCCGGCTCAAGACGGCGGGATTCCTCGTTCGGGAAGATTGGCACTATCTGGATGGCGCCGCCCACGCAACGTTTGACCTGATGCACTACCTTAGCGGCTGGCGCTGGATTCATCGCAAACTCACGGGACGCTGGTGTGGGGCGTGGGCGCCGTTCAACCACCTTTGGGCGCCGTGGTTTGAGAAGCTAACCGCAGATCGCTGGCCCACGGAAACCGGCCCTTATCTGTATCTCGATGCAGAGCGCGACGATGGCTGAGCCCGGCGGGAAGACAAAGGCGGCGTCCGTAGCGGCGGTGCTCGCGCTGGGGGCGGCGCTGCGGCTGTGGGCGCTCGGTTTCGGAATGCCCGTCGTCTCAAACTTCTATGTGAGGCCGGATGAATCCCTCATCGTGCAAGCGGCGCTGTTGTTCTTTGAGCGCCATGGGCATCCGCAGTTCTTTGCGTACCCGGCCTTGCTCACCGAGTTGTGCGCGGTGTTGTTCGCGGCGATTCCAGAAGAATTCGCGGCGAACCCTTCGGCGTATTTTCTGGCCGTGCGCTCCGTTTCCGCCGCGGCGGGCATTGCCACGGTCGGCGTGGTTTACCTGATCGCGCGGCGCTTCTTCCCCTGGGCTTGGGCGCTTTCCGCAGCCGCGTTTTATGCCGTGGCTCCCTTGCCGGTGCGCGATGCGCACTTCGGCGTCACGGATACGCTGATGACGCTGCTTGTGGCGCTCGCCCTCTGGATGGCCGTGCGCCACGCCCAGGAGGCGGAGCCCCGCTCGCGCCTTTGGGTGGGGACATCGCTGCTGTTTGGGCTGGCAATCTCCACCAAGTACACGGCCGTGTTGGTTGCACCCGCGCTGCTTGTGAGTGCGCTCGCGGGGAGAGCGCTTATACAGGACGCACGGCATGGGAGGGCCTTCGCGCGGCGCGTGACGCAGGCCGTGGCGATTGCGGCCGTCGTGTTTTTCGCATTGAATCCGTACATCCTGTTGCGAGCGCGGGAGGTTCTCGATACCGCGCTGGGGATGATCCACGTCTTTTACGGAGGCGCGGCGGGGCTGCCCGAGAGCGCGTGGAGTTGGAGCGGGGCCGCGCTGCAAGTGTTGCGCCCGTTGGCCTGGGGGCCAGGGAGTTGGCTGGCGCTGCCATTGGCGGCATGCTCCGCGATCTGGCTCTTGCGCCGCGGGGAGCGGACGCCGGGTTTGGCCGTGCTGGCGTGGGGCGTCTTCCCGTTCCTGCTTGCCTTGCTTCCATTCCGCCATCCGCTGCCCTTCCGGTACCTGTTGCCCGCGCTGCCGGGCTTGGCCGTGCTGGCGGTGTTTGCGGCTTTCCGCCTAGCACGGCGGCGGAGGCTCGCCGTGCCGGTGGCCGCGGTAGGGGGCGTGGTGTTCCTGTGGCAACTCGCCCTGAGCACCGTGCTCGTGAGCACGCTTGCCAAGGAAGATACCCGGACGCTGGCTGGGCAGTGGATTGCGGCGAACGTTTCGCGGGAGACGCCCATCGTGATGCTGGGCGCGCCGGAAGGAGAGCCGCAAGTGAGCGAGAGCGCCGCCTCTCTCGAGAGACGCATAGCCTACGTCTACCGGCTGTACGGGGAGCAATCCGGCATGATTGTCTCCGAACTCTATCGTGTGTTGCAGGCCGGCGCGCCCGAGGGCTACGAGATCTACCGGAACCCGGCCTCGACGGAGGCGCCGGCAGGCGATTTCCTGCTCGTGGTTTCGGAGTATCCGATGCGCGCGGTGGAAGGGAGCGGAGCAGGGGGAAGCGTGGCGGATGGAAACGTGGAGGGGCGCGTGAAGGAATTCGGAGAAGCGAGGGAACGCGTGGAGTTCGATCCCATTAATGGGCCGATGCAAGACGCGAGTTTCGACCCCAGCGATGCGTTCTATCTGCCGATGAATCCGTGGGGTAAGGTGGAGCGGCCCGGCCCGCGCTTGAAGCTCTTCCGGATGACTCGCACAACGCTACCATAACGCGATCACCGTACCGGCCAGCCAACCTGCCGTCATGAGAATCAGCCAAGGGTCCCGTCCAATCAGCAGGAACGGGGAATCTCCGCCCTGCCGGTGCAAGACCAGCCAGCCATAGCGAAGCAGGCCAATGGCAACCGCGGGCAGCGTGAGCAGCAGGGAGGGCCTTACCCATGTGGTGAACGTGGCGTAGCACCCGAATGCGAGCGCGCCCGCCAGAACCGCCGTCACGCGCAGCGATGGAGGGCGATAGCTTGCGAGTGCCGCGCGGGCGTTGCCGCCGAAGAGGTTGAGTTCCGCATAGCGCTTCAGAGTGGCGAGGTAGAGCGCCAACGCGAAAGTCGCGCTCAACATCCAACCTGTGGGCGAGACTGGGATGGCCGCCGCGCCCGCCAGTACGCGAAGCACGTAGCCCGCTGTGAGCAGCAGCAGATCCACCCAGGGGAAATGCTTGAGACCGGCCGAGTACAGCAGGTTGACGACGATGTAAGCGGCGGCATAGGGCAGCGCTTCCGGTGCGCGCAGGAGAAGGGCGGAGCCGGCGAGAACGGTGAGTGCTCCGGCGAACAGCATGGCATGCCGCGACGCCATTGCTCCCGATGCCAGGGGCCGCAGCCGCTTGCCTGCGTGCTTCCGGTCCGCCGCCACATCCCCGTCGTCGTTCCACAGGTAGCAGGCGGAGGCTAGCAGACAGAATGCGATGAAGGTCCAGGTGACCGGGAGCACCGCGCCCTGGTCGTGAAACGCGCGCGAGTAGAGCAGCGGCGCGAGCACGAAGCCATTCTTGAGCCAGTGCAAAGGGCGCATGGCGCGGGGAAGGGAAGCAAGAGAGCTTGCGAGGGACGGCGTTGTGGCCTCGGGGCCGCTCTGCAATTCCTCGCCGCGCAGCGAACGGCGGAAACGCAACAACTGGCGGAAGACCAGCAGCCCCACCTGGAACGTCTTCCAGCCGCGAATAGAAACGACGCCGGTTTGCCGCGCGCGATGGCTCACGGGAGTGAACCCAAGCCGGTGGCCTTCCCGTGCCGCGAGGATGGCGAGCATCACGTTCGGCGCGAACGCGTCCGCGGGAATCCTGCCAAGATAGCGGCGGAGCAGGCTGGAGCGCATCAGGCGGTAGGGGACGTTCGCATCTTCGAGCGATACGCCAAAAAGCAATTGGAGAATGCGCCCATGGACGCGGCTCAGCCAGATACGGGCCGGGTGATCGTTGCGATCGAAGCGGCGTCCCGCGAGAAACTCGCTTTCCTCGCGCCGCTCCCAGAGCAGGTGAAAATCGGAGGCGCGAAACTGGCCGTCGCTATCGGTCTGAAAGACCCAGGCTGCACCCGTTTCGAGCGCGGCGCGATAGCCGGTTAGGAGGGCCACGCCGTGCCCGGCGTTCGGCTGATGAATCACGCGCAGGGAAAGGAGTTCCGCGGCCAGCCGGTCCAGGATCTCCCCGGTTTGGTCGCGAGAGCCGTCGTTGACGACTAGAACGCGGCCCACCGCTTCCACCCACTCCCGAACGACCTCCTCGATGCATCCTGCCTCGTTGTAGGCGGGCATCACGACAATGGCATCACCGAACGCGGGGTTTCGGTTCTCTGCGGGCGGCGGCGAACCCTTTGTCATGGTGCTTCTGGGCGCAGAGCCGCTCCCGCGTAGATGCCATCCCGCAGGGAATCCGCGATGCCCTGGAATTTCCATTTGCCGTAGCGCCCGGTCATCAGGATGCCGTGCGATCGCAGCGCCTCGATGGCTTGCTCGCGCCAGGCGGATTTCGGACGGCTCCACGTATAGGCCGTTTCCACCCAACTCGGGCTCATCACGTGGACCTCCTTGAGCCATCCCCATTCCTGCAGCTCGCGAACGGCTTCGCAGGCGTAGCGGTCGACCGCTTCCGCATCCGGCCGCGCGCCCTCCGGGTACGCTCGTTCTACATAGAAACTGGCAAGTTCGGGATCCTCGTTGGGGACGAACAGCGCATCCACGTTCGAATAGACGCCCACCCGGTGGAACCCGGACCGGCTCGAGGGAAGGTACACCCAATGATCGCCGGGGAGGTCCGGGCCCTTGCGCCCGCCGATGTTCAGCACCAGGACGGCGGTGCGGATGCCCGAAGGGTCCGCGACGCTCAGCCCGGTGAGGCGCAGCATCGCATCGAGCGGGAGCGTGGAAACGATGCAATCGTAGGGCAGGCGGTCTCCATTGGCGAGATGAATTTCCCGGCGCGGCAGATCGATGGCGGCGGCGCGGCTATCCAGGCGGATGTCGCCCTGGGCGGCCAACGCTTGCACCAGGGCGTCGAGGCCGGCGCTGGGGTAGAGAAAGGTCTGGTTGTATCCGGTTTCGGGCGCGGCTCCGGCCAGGCCACGCTCCACCGCCCGCAGATCGAGAGGTGTCTTAAAGACGTCCTGCACCGCGATATGGGCGCTCTGCCCGGCGGTGTAGAGGTCGTGAAACGGTCCGAAGAAGAGATTGTAGAGCGTGGGTCCGACGCTTTCCCGCAACCATTCGGAGAGCACGCCGGAGCGCTCCGCGGGGGCGGATTTCATCTCGTCCAGGATGGCGCGCGCCATCTCCTTCGGCAGCGCGTGGAGATGGTTCTGGATGGGATAGGGAACGAAGTGGTTCCATTCCGGGAGCCACACGGAGGAAACGCGCCGGTACTCGCGAAGAGGGGTGAGGCGGCGCAGGAAGCGGTTCAGGATGGGGTCTCCACCAAAGATCCAATGGCCGCCGCCTGTTTCGAAACGGTATCCATCCACGCCGTAGCTGAGGCAAATGCCCCCGGCTGTGCCGGCCGCTTCCAGCGCGGTTACGCCAGAGGCCCAGGATGCGGCCAACCCGGTCATCCCGGCTCCGAGTATCCACTGCTGTTCTACGCTCACAATCGATGGCCCCCGCTCGGCGATGCAAAGGACCTATTATACGGATCGGCCCCAGGCGCCGCAGTTCCGGTACGGATCGGGCATGGCTGGAACCGGGCCGGCGTTACACTTGACTGGTGAGCAAGGCGCCTTTTTCGACGGCTCTCGCCATCATCGCTCTCGCGAATTTCCTCTCGCTGGCCGCGTTGAATGGGTTCGCTCTGCCCGCGAACGCCGTGCTGCTTGTGTGGCCGGCCGGGCTCTCCGCCGGGTATGGGCTGATGCTGGGCGTCCGTTGGAGGCGCACTCGTCTCGCCCTTCCTCGCGCCGCCGTTTGGCTGCTGGCGGCTTGGGTGCTCCTCCTTACCATCCCGCGCCTGCCGTACTTGCTCCAGCGCGTGCCGGAGGCGCAGATCCTCGCCACGGGCGACGACCACGGGCGCCTCGCGCAGATGGTGAGCCTCTTCGATTCGCCCCGCTATCCGCTCGTGCATCCTTCCAATCCGCACTATCTGCTCTCCCACTACTATGCGGCGATGCTCCCCTGGGCATGGCTCCACTTTGCCATTCCGGCGCTCACGTTGAAGGAGTGCATTCTGCTTGGCAACCTGCTCTACCACGTGCTTCTCGCCGGCGTGCTCTATGAACTGGCGGCGCGCATTTTTCGCGAATCGAAGGCCGCCCTCGCCTTTCTGTTCCTGATGACGTTCTTCGGCGGGTTGGATTGGCTGACAACCTTGCCCCGGCTCTTTGACCACAGCGAGCATTGGTACCGGATCTGGTTTGGCGAGTGGCGCGAGATTTCCGCGATGTACACCGTGGCCTGGTGGGCCGTCCATCATGCCGTGGGCCTGTGGCTCCTGCTGGTGAGCTATTTGTTGCTGCGCCAGGCGCGATGGCGGGCGAGGTGGAGAAAACCGGTGGTGGTGGGTCTGCTTCTGCTGAGCGCGTTCTATTCAAGCGTCTTCGTCCTGGTGAGCCTTCCGTTCGTGGCGCCGCGCGCCCTCTGGAGAATCGGCGTCCGGTTGCTGAAGAACGGCCTGGGTTTTATTCTGCTAGGGCTCGCTTCCATCCCCGCGTTTCTCTTCTTCGAGCGGCCCTGGGGGCCCGCTTTCCAACTGGAATGGCCCCGGCTGTGGCCGCTGGCGGTCTTTCTGGGAGGCGTGCTGGTGCTCGAGTACGCATTCCTGCCGCTGCTCGTGCTGCGGCAGAAGGCCATGCGCGGGCCGCTGCTCTTCTTCGCGAGCACGCTCTTCGTCTCGTCCATCGGGCTGAATAACTACACAATGCGCGGGATGCTGCTCCCAACGGTCGTGCTCTTCGCATGCGTCGCTCCCGTGATCGGAGGGATGCGCTGGCGGCAGCCGGTCTTTGCACTCGCGGCATGCCTTCTCGCGGCGGGCGTATTCCGCGAGGCCGCATGGCTAACCTATCAGCCGCTCGAATCGTCGCCGCTCTATTGGCGATGGACGGGCCGCCCCATGCCCGCGTTCGCCGCTCGGCGCGCGAATCCCCTGAAAGGGCTTGATCGCTTTAACGCCGAGAAGCCGATTCCGCCCATTCCCATCGAAGCCATGGATTTCAACGAGAAAGAGCTACTTCGTCTGCCGCGCCGCGGGTACTTCCGTTGAGGGCTTCGCGGGAGCGGCGTCGGGCTGCCGGAAACCCCGCAGGAACATGGGATATTCCCAATCCCAAATGCGCCAGACGCTTTCGCGGATCTCCCGTGGTTCGCTATCCCACCTCATGCACGCGCCGCACCACGCGCCTTGCGAATGCATGAAAACACTCACGGCGGCGCAGAGAACGAAGGGGATGGCCCATCGCGGACGCCATGGCCTGGCGAGACACGCGGCCAGCGGAAGCAGCAGCACCGGCACGATGTCGGCGAAGTAGCGCGGGCCATACCCGTGGCCGCCGTACCAGTCTTCGTAAAAGCTGATCAAGAGGTAATGCGCCAGGAAGATTCCAGCGAGCAGCACCGCCCAATCGCGATTCTCCCGGCTGCGCCACCAGATCCACAAGCCCGCGCCGCTGAACAGAACCAGAGGCAGAAAAACGAGCAGACCGCGCGACGGGCTGATCAGGTTGCCCAGCAGCGCCTCCGGCACGTGCGGCCCTAAAGACAAGCCGGATTCATCCGTCCGCTGGACACGCGAGTAAGCGGGGATCACCGCATGGTAAACCGCCAAATGAAGGCTGGCGAAAAGGAGAAAGACCGGCGCGCCCCCGAGGGCGAACCACGCCGCCCGGCCGCGATGCTGCCAGAGTATCCACAGCCCCACCGCCGCCAGCGGAACCAGATTCGTCGGGCGGACGAACACCGCGAAACTCAGCACCGCGCCCGCGGCCGCCCAAGGCCACCTTCCCCAACTACGCCCCATCC
Source organism: Bryobacterales bacterium (assembly GCA_020853155.1). Classification (GTDB taxonomy): domain Bacteria; phylum Acidobacteriota; class Terriglobia; order Bryobacterales; family Bryobacteraceae; genus JACTMJ01. The sequence continues at coordinate 1,296 of JADYZL010000167.1, read as the reverse complement.
GGAGCAGCAACAGGCCAAGCGTGAGCAGCAGCATCGAAAACCCGTGCATCCAGAGCGCGCGGCTGCCGGTAGACCACGCCGGGCTCGCGAACGCGAACAGCAGCGCCAGCAGCACCGCCGAGGACCGTGTCAGCCAGTCTCGCGCCAGCAGGTAAAAGAGCCCGGTGCTAAGCGCAATCAGGAACGACGCGATCAGCAACTCCACCATGCGCGAAGACCCGATGAGATCGCCGCGGAAAAATACCTTGTGAACTTCCGATCCAAGCTGCCGGTCTGCCCACTCCCCCAAGCCCGGCTGCATGACATCGAGACCGGATTGGAGCACCGCGACGATGGGCGCGGTCATGATTGGCACGCCCAGCGGGTAGAAGTGGTAGAAGTGCCCGCCCTTGCAATCAGCCGCCTTGTGGACCCGCCGGATGCGGGAGCCGTCCGGGAACACGCACTCGATGTGATAGAACCCGTCGGCCTCGAGCAGCGGGAGATACTCGTCCAGATCGAAATTCCCCTCGTGAAGGAGGCTCTCGGCTGTATGGATCGTCCAGCGCGAGTCATAAGGCTGGGAGACGGGGCTCAGCGCGTGCGTGACGAAAACAAAGAGCACCAGCAAGGTTCCGATCGCAAAATCGATACGGGAATACTTCATGGCGCACTTCATTGTAGCCTTCCGTGCGCTCACCGGCGCGGGTTGCGAAGTCTCACGCCATTGCTAGGCAGTGCCTTGCGGGCGTAGCTTGGCAAATACCGGCGCCGCCCACAGGAACACCCATGTGACGAGCACGAAGGGCAGCGTCAGGCCGGGCAGTCCGAAGGGCTGCATGGCCGCGGATATCGCTGCCGTCACCACGGGCGTCGCGATCAGCGCCAGGAATGCGTAAGCCGCGGTCGCCCGGCCCGGCGCAAAGAAGACGCCACCAAGGGCGATGGCCACCAGCACGCTGTTGAAGCCGAAAAGGCCCGCGTGGATCGAGGTTTCCGATGCGCCCATCCCCCAGGCCGCGAGCAGTCCGGTGAAAGAGCCCGCCAACGCGGCCACGCCTGCGGCCCGCGAACTCAGAAACAAGCCGAGCAGAAAGAGCGCGCCCGCGACCACACTCTCCTGGAAGAACACTTGCGCCACTCCGTTGAATAAACCGTCCACGACGGTCGAGGCATTCACGATTCCTTCGACGGCGGCGGCTTTCGGGAGATTGGCGGCGGGCAGAACGCCGGTGGGTATGAGTCTCCCCAAACGGGCCGTCGCCAGAAAGAAGCACCACGACACGAGCACGAACGGAGCCGTGAGCGCGGGCATGC
>JADYZL010000166.1 GCA_020853155.1 Bryobacterales bacterium | reverse complement strand
CGCTCATCGAGGAGTGGCCGGAAAAGCAAGTGAGGATGGCGCATCTCGCGATCGTCGGGTCCCACTCCGTGAACGGCGTGGCTGCCTTGCATTCCGATCTGATCAAGAGCAAGCTGGTGCCGGATTTTTATCAGCTTTATCCCGCGCGCTTCAATAACAAGACGAACGGCGTCACACAGCGGCGTTGGATGAAAGTGGCGAACCCCGGGTTAACGAAGTTGATCAGCGATCATATCGGCGAGGGGTGGATTACCGACCTGCAACAGTTGCGAGGCCTTGAACGATTCGTGGACGATAGCGGCTTCCTCGACGAGTTCGCGCGCGTGAAGCAGGCGAACAAGCTGCGAGTGGCGCAGCACGTCAAGAGGGATACGGGCATCGTCGTGGATCCCGCGTCGATGTTCGGCGTGCTTGCGAAGCGCATTCACGAGTACAAGCGGCAATTGCTGAATGTGCTGTACGTCATTCACCAGTATTTCCGGATCCTTGACGAGGGGCACGTCCCGAAATCGTCCCGCACGTTCCTTCTGGCCGGCAAGGCCGCCCCAGGCTACTACATGGCCAAGCTCATCATCCGCTTGGTGCATGGCGTGGCGGAGGTCGTCAACAACGACCCCAAATGCAAAGACCTCATCCGCGTGGCATTTCTGCCGGATTACAAGGTTTCGATTGCGGAAGCCTTGATCCCGGGAGCGAACTTGAGCGAACAGATCAGCACCGCCGGCAAGGAGGCGTCCGGAACCGGCAACATGAAGTTCGCCATGAACGGTGCGCTCACCATGGGAACGCTTGACGGCGCGAATATCGAAATTCTGGAAGAAGTGGGCGCGGAGAATCTGTATATCTTCGGCCTCACCGCGGAACAGGTCAGTTCCATGCGTATGAAGGGAAGTTACAACCCGTGGAAGTATCTCGAAACAAATCCGGAGATTCGCAGGATTGTGGACGCGCTCTCCGGGAATCTCTTCTGCCAGGGTGAACAGAAAATTTACCAACCGATCGTAGACACGCTGACGCACGGCGGAGATCCGTACTTTCACTTCGCGGACTTCAGTGCTTATGTAGCCGCGCAAGAGGCCGCGGAGTCCGATTACCTGGATGCCCGGGCCTGGAACCGCCGCGCCGTGCTGAATGTGGCGCGCATGGGTAAGTTTTCGAGCGACCGCACCATCCAGCAGTATGCGCGCGACATTTGGAAGATCCCCGCGGCTTCGGGAAGCGGCGATTAGCACGCCGTGCGTCGGAAGGGGGAATCGCTTTCATGGCCAAATCGCCACGCGAGAAATTGCTCGAGTTGATGTCCGGAGAGTTTGCGGTTCATCAGGGCTCTCCGAAACCCATGGGCGCAACGCCGATGAGGAGCGGCATCAACTTCGCGATCTATTCGAAACGCGCCTCATCGGTGCGCCTGGTCCTGTTCTATCCCGGAGACGCGGAGAGTCTGCTCGAATTACCGCTGGATCCGAACCGGAACCGCACCGGCAACGTGTGGCACATCTATCTTCAGGGCATAGACCCCAGGGTTGAGTACGCCTACAGCCTCGACCTGAAACCCAACCCAAAACCTCACCTGCACCGGTTTTATCCGGATGCGATCATGCTTGATCCCTATGCCAAGGCCGTCACCGGCGGCGAGGCATGGAGGGGCGACGAGAAGCGGCGCACCAGCGCCTGGCCCAATCCGCGGCCCCGCCGCTCCCTCGTAGTGGATGACCTCTTCGAATGGGAACTCGATCAGCCTCTCAATGTGCCCCTCGCGGATTCCGTCCTCTATGAGCTGCATGTCCGCGGCTTTACGGCGCACAACTCCGCGAATGTCGGGCGTCCGGGCACGTACCTGGGGCTGACGGAAAAGATTCCCTACCTCAAGGAACTGGGCGTTACCGCCGTGGAGTTGCTGCCGGTCACCGAGTTTGAGGAAGTCGAAGAGCCGCGCTACAATCCAAAAACGAAAGAGCGCCTGGTGAACTTCTGGGGCTACAACCCCATCTCTTTCTTCGCGCCGAAATCGAGCTATTCCTCCAATCCGTTCTTTGGCGCCCAGGTGCGCGAGTTCAAGGAGATGGTGAAGCGCTTTCACCAGGCGGGCATCGAAGTCATCCTTGACGTGGTGTTCAACCACACCGGCGAGGGCGACGAGCGCGGTTCCACCACATCGTTCCGGGGAATCGACAACGATACCTACTACATGCTGGATCCCGATACCGGGCGATACCTCAACTATTCCGGCTGCGGCAATACCCTGAACTGCAACCACCCGGTCGTGCGCAACATGATCGTGGATTGCCTGCACTACTGGGTTACCGAGATGCACGTGGATGGCTTCCGCTTTGATCTGGCATCGATTCTTGGCCGGGGGCAGGATGGATCGGTTCTGGCCAACCCGCCTCTGCTTGAGAACATCGCCGGCGACCCCATTCTCGCCGATACGAAGCTGATCGCCGAAGCGTGGGATGCCGCTGGGCTGTATCAGGTGGGGTCGTTCCCCTCCTGGGGCCGCTGGGCGGAATGGAATGGGAAATTTCGAGACGAGGTGCGGCGTTTCCTGAAGGGAGACCCCGGCATGGTTCCGGATCTCGCAAAGCGCCTGATGGGCAGCCCCGACCTCTACCGGTCAAGCGAGCGCCAGCCCTATCACAGCATCAATTTCATCACTGCCCACGACGGCTTCACGCTGAACGATCTCGTGAGCTTTAACGACAAGCACAATCTGGCCAACGGAGAGAACAACAGCGACGGCGCAAGCACCGAGGCCAGTTGGAACTGCGGTATCGAAGGGGAGACTTCGGATCCGGCAGTGCTCCAGTTGCGTCAGCAGCAGATGAAGAACTTCGCGGCCATCTTGTTGCTCTCCCACGGAGTCCCGATGATCCTTGCGGGGGACGAGTTCGGCCGTTCGCAGAAGGGAAATAGCAACGCATACTGCCAGGACAACGAGATCAGTTGGGTGGATTGGCGGATGCGCAAGAAGAACGCGGAGCAGTTCCGCTTCTTTCAGCGCTTGATCGCGTTCCGCAAGCTGCACAAGATCCTGCGCTGCGAACGTTTCGCCGACGATCCCACGCAGAGCAACTGCCGGATTCACTGGCATGGCGTGAAATTGCACGAACCGGATTGGAGCTACAATTCCCACACCCTGGCGGCGCATTTCTTTGGAGCCTCTGACCGGCGCCACGATGGGCATATTTTCTTCATCACGAACGCGCATTGGGAGCCCCACGAGTTCCAGTTGCCCGTGCTCGGCGCATACCACTGGCATCGCTTCGCCGATACCTCGCTGGCTCCTCCCGACGATATTGCAAGGCCCAACTTTGAGGTGGAACTCGGGAACCAGACGACATACGTTGTGGCTCCCCGCAGCGTGGTGATTCTGGTGGGCAAGTAGAGGCCGCGCCGCCGGTTCTAAACAAACTGCACGGTTGGCGGCGCTTCCGGCGTCTGCGTCCTGCGCCGCCGGGCCTGTCGAACCACCATCGAATGGCGGCGGAACTCGTCGCGCTTTTCCGGGAAATCCAGCCGGTGATGTGCGCCGCGGCTTTCCTCGCGGGCGAGGGCGCTTCGGGCAATCAGTTCGAGCACCATTTTCATGTTACGCAGCTCGAAATCGCCACGCGTGGGGTGGGTGTTCCTCAGGTTGGGGTCCGCAGCCAAGCGTCCAAGCAGCGTCTCCAGGCGGGGCCGGTCTCTCAAGAGGCTGCAATTTTCCCACGCCAAAGTTCGCAGCGCCATCGTCTCGATCCCGGGAAACGCGAGTTCCTCGAACGCATCTCCTTTTACGGGAGTGACGCGCGCCCATCGCTTCATGGCGCTTCCGGCCAAAGTTCCGAAGACAAGCCCTTCAAGCAGCGAGTTGCTGGCCAGCCGGTTCGCGCCATGCACGCCGGTGCAGGCCACTTCGCCCGCCACATAGAGCCGCTCCAGGCTCGTCATTCCAGAGAGCCCGGAACGCACGCCGCCCATCGCGTAATGGGCCGCCGGTGTAACCGGCGCGGGGTCTGCCGCCAGATCGATGCCAAACGATTTGCAGGTGGCGTAGATCATCGGGAAGCGGGCGGCGATGAACTTGCCGTCAAGGTGCGTAAGGTCGAGTAGAACGTGGTCGGTTCCGGTAGCCTCGGCCTCCGCGACAATCGCGCGCGCCACCACATCGCGCGGTGCGAGTTCAAGCATTGGCGAGTAGCGCTCCATGAAGCGCTCACCCTTGATATTGCGCAAGTACGCGCCCTCTCCACGCAAAGCTTCGGAAAGCAGAAATCGGGGTGCGCCCGGGATCATCAGCGCAGTGGGGTGAAACTGCACAAACTCCAGGTCGCTCAGTTCCGCGCCCGCTCGCCACGCAACCGCCACGCCATCGCCCGTGGCGACATCCGGATTCGTCGTATCGCGAAAAATCCGGCCCATGCCGCCCGTCGCCAGCAAGACCGCGCGGGCGTGAATCGGTGTGAGCCGCGCGGAGGCTTCGTCAAAAAACACGGCCCCGCCCACGGCACCCTCTTCGACAATCAGATCCGTGATCGCGGTGAAGCTGCGAATTTGGATGGAGGGAATCGACGCCGCTTTCTGGTAGAGAGTCCGGGCCATCTCCCGGCCCGTGGAATCTCCGTGCGCGTGCAAAATCCGGTTGCGGCTATGGGCGCCTTCCCGCCCAAAAGCCAGCCGGATGCCGTCCCGGTCGAATTCAACACCCCATTCGAGCAGACGCTGGATCGCGCCGGGGCCTTGCTGGACAAGGGCCTGCACCGCAACGGGATCGCACAGACCGTCGCCGGCGGCAAGGGTGTCTTGCTCGTGGAGCGCTACTTCGTCGTCGTCGCTGATCGCGACCGCCACGCCTCCCTGGGCGTAAGCCGAGGACGATTCCCAAAGGCTGTCTTTCGCCACCACGAGCACTTCACCGGCATCAGAAAGCTCGATGGCGGCTTGCAGTCCGGCGACCCCAGCACCTATCACGAGAAAGTCAGGGGTCATCTCAGCCAAATTCTAGCACCTCG
>JADYZL010000165.1 GCA_020853155.1 Bryobacterales bacterium | reverse complement strand
TGTTTCGGAGGAGGGGTGGGTTATTTCACGGCTTCCTGCCACCGAATTCCGAATTCGTGCGAAAGATTCCAGGGCGCAATCTGTCTTGCCGGCGATAAGATGATAGGCAGACTGGGCATAAAGGCGATGGAACGGCAGCACTGGGATACGCCGCGCCAAAGCGATTTCAGAAACTTGAGGGAGGATGCGCGCGCGTGCATGCCCGCTGCCGAGGCGCGGTCCGAGCTGGATCGGATTCTGGCCAGCCCGGAGTTCGCGAAGGCCAAGCGTTCGGCGCGGTTGCTGCGGTTTCTGGTCGAGCGGACGCTCGACGGACAGGCGCAAACGTTGAAAGAGTTCGCCGTCGCCTTGGAGGTCTTTGACCGGGACCACACCTTTGATCCCCGCATCGATTCCCTGGTTCGCGTGGAAGCGGCAAGACTTCGAACCCGGCTCAGCGCGTACTACGAGAAGGCACATGCGGGCGTGATTCGGATCGAACTGCATGCCGGATCCTATGTCCCCGCTTTCGTCGATGCGCGGGACGGCCCCATCCCAAACACGCCCGGCACGAAGCGAACCGTCCGCCGGGTCTTGTGGCGCGCGATTGCGGCTGCTGTCCTGGTGTTCGCCTCCATCGGCGCCTGGCTGTACGCCGCGCGATTTCACGAGCCGCGGCAGTTGACCATGCTGAATGCCCGGCGGCTCACGGCCTATTCGGGCATCACAGCCTATCCGTCGTTGAGTCCGGATTTGAAATGGCTCGTTTGCTCGTCGGATCGCGGCGGCGGCAAGGAACTCCATTTGTGGAGGTATCCGCTCCCCGGCGGAGAGCCCTTACAACTCACCTTTGGTCCACAGAACGACACCGCCCCGGCGATCAGCCCCGATGGAAAATGGATCGCCTTCGAGTCGGCCTCTAAGCCCGGCGGCATTTACCTGATCCCGTCCGCGGGCGGCGAACGGACCCTCGTGGCGCCATCTGGCCTCGGGCCACGCTTCTCGCCAGATGGCGCGTGGCTTTCGTATTGGATCGTCGATCCCGATTCTACTTTCGGGAAGGTGTTTATCGTTCCGGTCGGCAGAGCAGGTGAGCCAATCGGAATCGCCCGCGAATTCGACGACGCGCACACGCCGTCGTGGGCGCCGGAGAGCCAAGGCTTGTTGATCTGCGGCACGCGCCACACCCGAGGCGGGCCGGAGGAAGAACACGATCTCTGGTTCGTCCCGCTCAAGGAGAGAAGGGCCGTAAAGACCGGCGCGTTTGCCAAGTTCGCCAAGGCTGGCCTTAACCCCCACGCGAACTTGCTGGGCAGAACGAGCTTCCAGTGGCTTGAAGATGGGGTTGTCTTTCCTGGCGCGGCGGAAGGGCGGGTCGGCCTCTGGTGGCTGCCCGTGTCCGCGAGTTCCTGGCGTGCCCTGGGCGATCCCATCCCCGCTGCTTTAACCACTGAGCAACAGATGCACCCCTCGTTCAAGGGGCGCACGTTGGCTTTCACCAGCGCGAGTGTCCAGACGAACGTCTGGAGCGTGCCGATCGATGCGGACCAAGCGAAATCCATCGGAGAGGCCCGCCGCTTGACCGATGAAACCTTCGATCATCTGAGCCCTTCGATATCCACCGACGGGAGAGCCCTCGTCTTTCTTTCCGCCAGTCATGGGGCCCGGCTGCAGGCGCGCAAATGGGAAAGCGCCGGGGGCCTGGAGACGCCATTGAGCGACCCGGATCGAAGCACCAACCGCTTGAAGGTCTCGCCGGATGGCCGGACTGCCTATTACCGTGTCCTGGACGGACCGGAGCCCCAACTCCAAGCCATTTATTCCGCGGATCTTGCTACCGGCCAGACGGCTCGCGTTTGCAGAGATTGTGGCGCTCCCACCCACGTCTCGCCCGACGGCCGCATCGTGATCTTCGAAACCGGCTCCACGCCCACGCGACTGAGTGCGCTTTGGGTTGGCACGGGCGCCAAATCGGAATTTGCCCGGCACCCCCACTTCGGGTTGCACTCCGCGCGGGTCTCGCCCGATGGGCGCTGGATCGGCTTCCACGTCGATCGCGGCTGGGATGGCAAGCAGATCTTCATCGCCCCATTCCGCGATGCCGCCCCCATCCAGGAAGCGGATTGGATCCCCGTCACCGGAACGGGAAGTGTCAACCAGGAAGTTTGGTGGTCTCCACGCGGCACGTTCCTCTACTTTCTCTCAGACCGGGATGGCTCGCGTTGTATCTGGGCGCAGCGCCTCGATCCTCGCACCCACAAGCCCGCTGGAGCCGCGATTGCGATCTACCACTTCCATCATGCGCGCTTAACGCCTCTCTCGTTCCTCTGGCGCTCGCCGGAGTATATCGGGCTGTCGGTTGCGAATGACCACCTCGTGCTAAGCCTGACCGAATTTTCAAGCAATGTCTGGATTGGCGAGATCAAGCGTTAGACTCTCTCGTCCGCGACGTTACATCCTCGCAATACTCCATGATGTAACCGTTACATTCGCTGGTTAAACTTCCATCTCCCCGCATCCGCCGGTACAGTGAGTCATTCACAGGTTCAGGGAGACTCTCCATGCCAGGGATGTACTTCTTCAACTGCAATGGCCCAGTGCAAGTGGGCCCGTTCGGAAACTGCAGCGAGGCGCGACAAGACGCGGAGAACCGGTTTGGTGGGCCTTGCCAGTTTCTCGGGTGTACCGTGCCACCCTGTGGATGCGCGGAAGAAGCGGCGATGGACCTGAACTGGGCGCCAGATGAGGCGTTCCTAAAAGCCGCCGCGTTAGCTGATGGGATCCGGGCCGCCCACAGCCACCACGCGCTCGACTCTCGCAAAACCGGGAAACGCCGGCCGGGCGAGAAGACAAGCCGCCGCTGAAGCGGAAACCAGGGCGCATGGAGGCGGTACTTCCGAATGGATCTTGAGTTGTTCGATGGCAAGTTGTTCGTGATTTCTGGAGGGTAGATTATGAATCGGAGACACTTCTTGTTGAGTTGCGGATCCTTGGGCGCCGTCAACCTGGCGATCGCAGACCCACCTCCTATCCACACGCTCGATCGCCTGCATCTCGACGTGTGGATCGAATACCAAGTTCAAAAAGTGGAAGTGACGGGATGGAAGGTGACGGTGGATGAGGACATCAGTATGGATGTTCTTGCATGGAATGAGGGGCCTCTCGGAGCGAAGTTCGGCTACGCGAAGCCCGTTAGAGGAGATTGGCGCCGTATCGAAGAGTACTTTGTCGGCCCCGGAGAGAAAAGTAAATTGGTTTACAGGCGTAAGCCAGACAACGAAGATATGTTCTTTTACGCATGGCTCGAGGATCCTTCGCGGCCGAGCACGTTCCCAATAGTTAGTGGTGAAAGAGGAAATTCCAACGCGGGAATTCACGACAATCATACGCGATGCGAAATGTCGTGGACTCGGCCGCAAGAACTCCATCTCCAGGTGCAGCGTACACCGTAGGGCTTTGAAACAAAACGGAAAGCGTGGCTTGGCCCCGCATTCAGGAAAGGAACGCTCCAATGACGCATCTTTATGGTCGGAGCGCAGCCAGAACGGCCGCCTTTGCCAGCGTGGCCGCCCTTCTCCTCGCCACTCCCACGCACGCGGATTCGATTACTCTCAACTCTACTGGCGTCGCCGAATCGTAGGTGTTGGGTGGTCTGGCCAACAAGCCGTACAGTGGCTTTCTTACCTGGGATTCCACCAGCCTTCCGTTCGAGGGAGACGGAACAAGTTTTGCCTTCTACGACTCAACCGCCTATCCGTTGATTCTCGATGGCATCGAACCTACAAAGCCGATCGGCACTAGGGGCAGCGCCGCTGCCGTGTTCAACGACGCCGATGTTTTCGAGGATGGAATACTCCTGGATGGCTTGGCTCTCGCTGCGTTGATCGACGACCGCACGCCGATAGAGCGCCTCTTTATTGGATTCCTGACCGGGCCCAGCAGCACCGGGGATACGCTGCAACTGCCGGCCGACCTGAACCTCCCTGTCGGCCCTCCCGGTCCAATTTGCGGGCTTCCGCGACGAGGTTCCCATTGAAGGCGACGAGAGCGACGTTTGGCTTGGGAGAGGGACGATGACAGTCACGGGGCAAACCAGCGCGCCAATTCCCGAACCGCCGACCGTAACGGGGCGAGCCTCAAGCGAGTGAAGGGATACTTGGGAGGGGGAGTTCCCTCGCATTCCTTCCGGGAACCCGAGGAATCGTTCAACTCCAGACGCAACCCAGCGGGCAGGACGGTGGAAACGTCACGGCTCCTCCACGGCCCGCCGGATGGGAACCCGACAACGATAGAATGAGAGCCATTGCCATGAAATACACACTTCCGCTTTTGCTACTATTGTGCACGATGACATTCGGCCAAGGCCGCTCCATTCAGAACGGGGTTCTCTATAAAGAGGCCGGGCGTTACGGCGGCTGGCCCGCGAATCACGGGATCTGGTCCTGGGGAAATGAAATTCTGGTGGGCTTCGAGCTGGGCTATTTCAAGCTCAATGAGCGCGGGCACGCCATCGATTATTCGAAGCCAGCGGAGCACGTGCTGGCGCGCAGTCTGGATGGGGGAAAGACCTGGAAGCTGGAACGGCCGAAGAGCTTGCAGCCGCCGCCCAGCGTCAAGGTCGCGGGAGTCCCGGCAGGCGGCGAGGGTAAGGAAGCGATCGATTGCCCCGGCAGCCTCGATTTCTCCAAGCCAGGCTTCATCTTCACCGCTCGAATGGCCGATATTCATGTCGGCCCATCCCGTTATTACTATTCCTACGATAAGGGTCACAACTGGCAGGGCCCCTGCAACCTGCCTAACTTCGGCCAGCCCGGCATCGCGGCGCGGACGGACTATATCATCGGCGGCAAGCAGGAGATGACGGTATTCCTCA
>JADYZL010000164.1 GCA_020853155.1 Bryobacterales bacterium | reverse complement strand
GTACCCGTGCCGAAGGTGCGGAACCTGGAGGAACTGAATCAACTTCTGATGGCCGGTTGCCTCGCCGGGCGAAGGGCGCGCGATCGAAGGCCGGTCGCAAACGGTGGCGGCGGCGATGATCGCCGAGCGGGAGCACTTGCTGCCCCTGGCCGCCGAGGGTTTCGACCTGGCATCGCGGCACGCGCCCACGGTGGATGCGAGCAGTTGCGCGAGGGTGCCGACGGACTTTTACTCGACGCCGTTGGCGGTGGGAACGAAGGTGGAAGTGAAGGCCTACGCCAGCTACGTGGAGGTGTGGCATCGGGCGCGCTTGGTGGCTCGGCACGAACGTCGCTTCGAGCGCTATCAGAAGGTGCTGGAACTGGACCATTACCTGGATGCGCTGGTGAAGAAGCCGGGTGCCTTGGCAGGCTCGACCGCGCTCGAGCAGTGCCGTGCCCAAGGGCGATGGCCCGCCTGCTACGACGAGTTTTGGGATCGGATCAAAGAGCGGCAAGGTAAACAGAAAGGGACGCGCGGCATGATCGAAGCGCTAATCCTGGGCCGCGAGGCAGGGCCGGGGCGGGTGCGCGAAGCAGTGGAAGAAGCCTTGCGGTTGGGCAGCGCCGAAGTCAGCTTGGTGCGGTTTTTGTTGCAGAGCGAGATGCGGCCCGCCGCCGAACCTGTCGAGGTAGGCGTATTGCGCGAGTATGACCGGCCGCAGCCGAGCGTGGCCGGCTACGATCAGTTGCTGATCAACTTGGCGCCGGTGGAGGTGGTGCAATGAGCATCCCGAATCCAGCCTTGCATCAAGCGGCGATCCGACAGTACGCCAAGCATCTGCGCCTGCCCACGGTGGGCGGACAATTTGAGCGCTTGGCTGGCGAAGCGGTGAAGCACAAGCATAGCCATCTGAGTTATCTGGAAACGTTGTTGGAAGCCGAGGTGGAAGAGCGAAAGCGCAAGGCGGTGGAGCGGCGCATCCAAGAGCCGCGTCTTCCGGCGGTCAAGACCCTGGAAGAGTTCGACTTTGAATGGGCTGCGCACATTTCGGCGGCCGAGATCCGGCAACTGGCCGAAGGCGGTTAGCTGGCGCGCAAGGAGCCCGTGATCTTCATTGGTGAAACCGGGACCGGCAAGTCGCACTTGGCGATGGGCTTGGCGGTAGCGGCGTGCCGTCAACGGAAACGCGTGCGGTTCACCACGGCGGCCGAGTTAGCGACCGAACTGATGCCAAGCCAAGAATCAGAGCGAGTTGCAGCGCGTGCGCGGCCGGTGGACCAGATACGAACTGATCGTGATCGGCGAGCTGGGGTATGTGGTGATGCCGGAGCCGGCGGCCGAGTTGCTGTTCCAGGTGATCGCCGGCCGAGCCGAACGGACTGGGATTATTGTGACGGCGAACCTGCCGTTCTCGGAATGGACGACGATGTTTCCGCAAGCGCGGCTGTGCAAGGCGATGCTGGACCGGCTGACCGATCAAGCCCACATCATCGAGACCGGCACCGAATCCTATCGATTTCGCCGGACGCTCGCGAACAAGAAGAAGAAAGGGGGCCAAGCATGAATTGGTATTACGCTCGGCTGCGATGGGCGGTGATGGTGGAAGGTGCCGAAGGCCTTCGCCGATGGGAAGAAGCGGTGCATATTTTCCAGAGTGGCGACCGGGCCCCAGCCTGGGAGAAAGCGCTGGAGATCGGCCGGCGGCGGCAAGCCGGGCATGAAGAAGGCCGGCGCTGGGTTGAGACGCGACTGGCGGAGGTGGTGATGTTGGAATGTCTGGGGCCGGATCGGCAGGAGTTTGAAGTGGAGCTGGCATCCCAGAAACCGGCAACGAGGCTACCCTTCGAGCACGTGTTCCACCCGGAGCGAACCGTCCCAGCCCCCATTTTCCGAGGCCCTCGATTTCCAGCCCCGGTCTACGCTACGCCCAAAACGCGCCGCCCTTCGGGCGTCGCTGGGCTACGCTGCGACCGGGGCCGGAAATCGATCAACCGAGGGGGGCCAAATGAAAGCATCAAAGTGGGCCAAATCAAGTTGACACAACCAACAAAAGCATTCTGTATGGCAATGGAAGTGCATAGTAGGTTCTTGCAGCCTGCGCATCAGGAATTTGAAGCCTGGGGGCCCGAAGTGCCGCACCAAAACGATGCCCTTTCAATTCATCACCGCCATCCCGCGGAGGCAGCGTCTGCTTCGCAGGTATCGACACGCTAGCGACGGGGATCCGGGCCCTGGGCGGCGACGTGAATTTCGTCACGCCTACAATCCACGTTCCTGTTTACGCCGCCGGATACTCGATTGCCGGACCTCGCTCGCCGAACATGGAAGGCGCGACGTGGAACATTTCAATATGCGGCGTGTGGCGCGATGCTTCAAGGAGACCGTGAGCGGGGGAATAAGATAGGTGAAGGAGATAGCCCAATGACAACTTCGAAGTATTTGATTCTTGGCGGCGGAATGGTCGCTGGCTATGCGGCGAAACAGCTTGTGGAGGGTGGCCTAAATCCAGGCGAACTGAAAATTGTGTCGGCCGATGGGTCGATCCCATACGAGCGGCCACCCCTGTCAAAAGGATTTCTCGCCGGGAAAGACGCGGAAGCGAGCATCTTCATTAGCGACGACGAGTTCTACCGCAAGCATGGGATCGAAATTAAGCTCGATTGCGAAGCGGATGGCGTAGACCCCGCCCGGAAGAGCGTGCATCTGCATTCGGGCGAAGAGATCGGATTCGAGAAGCTGGTCGTAGCGACCGGCGCTCGAGTAAAAACGTTGGACATTCCTGGCCGCGATCTCGCGGGCATTTATTATTTGCGCACCCTGGAGGACTCGAAACGCATTCGCGAGAAGGCCGGGAACGCGAAGCGTGCAGTTGTCATCGGAGGTGGATTCATCGCGATGGAAGTCGCGTCGGTGCTCGCGCGGCAAGGGATCGAAACGACGATGGTTCTGCCCGGCGACCGCATCTGGAAGCGCTTCTTCACCGCGCCAATGTCCCGGTTCTTCGAAAATTACTATACCGCGCGAGGTGTGCGGTTCGCCAAGAACACCAAGGTCGCGAAGTTGGCCGGCGCCGGCGCCGTTGAAGCGGCTGTATTGCGGAACGGCGAGGTTCTACATTGTGATATGGCCGTGGCGGGCATTGGGGTAAAGCCCGTCACAGAGCCGCTAGTCAACAGCGGAATTGAAGTAGCGGATGGCGTGGTGGTGAATGAGTATCTCGAAACCAACCACCGCGATATCTATGCGGCCGGCGACGTGGCTAGTTACTATGACGTGCTGTTCGACAAGCATCGCCGCGCGGAGCATTGGGACAACGCGGTTTCGCAAGGTCAACACTGCGCCCGGGCCGTGTTGGGCGCGCGCACGCCCTTCGTGCACGTTCCGTATTTCTTCTCAGACGTTTTCGATCTCTCTTACGAATTCTGGGGGGACCCTTCTGGCGCCGAAGAAGTCGTCGAGTGTGGAGACTTGTCGAGCAGCAGCTTCAGCGTCTGGTGGTTGCGGCAGGGAAGGCTGGCGGCGGCCTTCACGATGAATCGTCCGGATGAGGAGCGCGAGGCTGCCCCGCGATTGATCCAGTCAAAAGAAGCAGTGTCCGCTGATATGCTGCGGGGAGGGCTGTGACCGCCGAATTGCGTCCGCTTGTTAGCGAATGTGGTTTCGCAAGCAGTCATACCGCGGATAGAGGTGGTCTGCGCTCTGCTTTACACTCACGACTTTCAGCCGGGGCGCTGTCTCGGGAAGGAACGCTACGCCGGAGATCACACCTGGACGGTGTTGGTTTAGGTTCCGGCCGGCGAACTGCGGGGCCACAGTGAGAAAGAGCTCGTCCATGCAGCCGCTGGCCACAAAGTTCTCGAACAAAGCAGGGCCTCCTTCGTAGAGCGGGCAGCCGCGCCGAGAATTCGTCGCAGAGGAGTTTCAGGATCGAGGTGTGCCGGAAATCGCAGATCTCCACCGTAGATCGCGCACCCGAAGCCTGACTCAGGGCGAATACGAAAGTCCCATCGCGTCAAGCGTCAGCAAGAGTGTCCTGATCGCCTGCTCGCTAACTTCTACCTGTGAAGTCACGCTCTACCCCCTAATGATGAGCGCGGCTGACCGTTCATGGTCGCCTCAGGTAAGGGCGCTCTCGATACCGAGCGCGGGATTGGGTGTCGGAAATCTTCACACTACGCGCGCCCCACGACCTCTGCCGGTCTTTCGCTTCTCATGGATTTGCGCGCTGTCGAGACCACCGGACGCGACCGCCGGTTACGCGGTTCTGCCGGCTTTGTTGCGCTCAATATACTCTTTCAGCGCAACGGCGTTGTTGTGCTCGGTGTCGTGTGAGCTGTACAGAAGGGTCACCGTGCCCTCCCGTGCGGCCATGAGGATCGGCTTGCAGGCTTCGGGTACGCGATCGAGTTCGGCGAAGTACCTACGTTGAAACTCCTTCCATTTCTCAGGGTCGTGACTGAACCACTTCCGCAG
>JADYZL010000163.1 GCA_020853155.1 Bryobacterales bacterium | reverse complement strand
CGGTGCAGAATCTCGATCAATTCGTCGGCCAGGATATTCCGGTCAAGATCCTGAAGATGAACCGCCGCCGGTCGAATGTGGTGGTGTCGCGGCGGGCCATCGTTGAGCAGGAAGTGGTTTCGCGCAAGGAGCATACGCTGGCGGACCTCACCGAGGGCGCCGTGGTTACGGGTATCGTGAAAAGCCTCACCGAATACGGGGCGTTCGTCGACCTCGGCGGAATCGACGGGCTGCTGCACGTCAGCGATATCTCGTACGGGAGGGTTGGGAAGCCCTCCGATGTGCTGAAGCAAGGCCAGGAAATCAGCGTCAAGGTTCTCAAGTTCGATAAATCGCACGAGCGCGTTTCGCTGGGCCTCAAGCAGCTTGCACCGGACCCGTGGGAAACGGTTCCCGAGCGCTACCCGCTCCAGTACCGGGTTTTCGGCACGGTGGTGAGCGTTACTGACTATGGGGCATTTATCGAGATGGAACCGGGCGTGGAAGGCTTGGTGCATATCTCGGAGATGACATGGTCCCGAAGGATGAAGCACCCATCCAAGGTGATGAAGGTGGGGGACCAGATCGAAGCGGTGGTGCTGGCCGTCGATTCGAACCAGAGGCGGATCTCGCTGGGCATCAAGCAATTGGAGCCGGACCCGTGGACGACGATCGATGCGCGCTACAGCGTTGGCTCCGTGGTGGAAGGGCGCGTGCGGAAACTCTCCGATTTCGGCGCGTTTCTGGAGATCGAGGAAGGCATTGACGGACTGGTGCATATTTCCGATCTCTCATGGACGAAGCGGGTGAAGCATCCTTCGGAGATCGTGAAGAAGGGGCAAATTTTGCAGGCGGTCATCCTGAATATCGACTCGCACGACCGCCGCCTCTCCCTGGGCGTGAAGCAGTTGCAGCCGGATGCCTGGGAGACGTTCTTCGCGAATCACAAGCTCGGCGACATTGTGGAAGGCACAGTAGTCCGCGAGGCGAACTTCGGGTATTTCGTGGAACTGCTTCCAAACGTGGAGGGCTTGTGCCATACGTCGGGAGTTCCTTCGCATTACACGCTGCCCGACGGTTCACCGGTAATCGCAGTGGGGATGACGCGCCCCTTCAAGATCATTAAGCTTCAGCAGGACGATCGGCGGATCGGATTGAGCATCACCGCGATCGAACCGGAAGAGCAGGTTCGCGAGACGCAGAGCGAAGCTCCGGCGGATGGGGCGACATCCACGATCGGGGAAGCGATCCGAAATAAGACGCCATAGCGGCGGGCTTCCCGGGAATCCGCGTCCGCGGCGCGAGTTTACGCCTAAACTCATGATAATATGGTGAGTATTGAGCCCGGCGTGATCTCACGAACGGGATTTCGGCTGGAGACGGTTTCATGACCAAAGCGGATCTTATAGACGAAGTTGCCAGAGTTGTGGAGATGACGCGGAAGGATTCCGAGACCATTGTCGAAACGATTTTCGACAGCGTGGTGCGGTCTCTGCATCAGGGAGAGAAGATAGAGATCCGTGGATTCGGCAGCTTTCGAACGCGGCAGCGCCAGCCCCGGGTGGGGCGCAACCCGAAGACCGGGACGCGGGTGGACGTCCCCGCGAAGCGTATCCCCTATTTCAAACCCAGCAAGGAATTGAAAGATCTGGTAAACGAGGAAGGCGGCCCTGCAGCCGATGCGGGGCAGAACACCGGCTCCGCCAATCCACCCTCCTCCTTCCGCTTCTAGTACGAACCGATTCTCATGGACGTACTTTGGAGCCCATGGCGATACCAATACGTCACCGCGAAGCGACCCAAGGACGATTGCATCTTTTGCCGGCTGGCCGCGGAACCGGAGCGTGACGCGGAGAATTTCGTGTTGGGCCGCGCGCGCGAAAATTACCTGGTGTTGAACCGGTTCCCCTATTCCACCGCGCATTTGATGGTGGTGGCGAATGCCCACGAGCAGACGCTGACGGGCCTATCGGAAAGTGCGGCGGGCGAGATGATGCTTCTTGCGAGAAAGGCCGAAGGAATCCTGCGCCAGGTCTACCGCCCCGGGGGATTGAACATCGGCTGGAACCTCGGCGAGTGCGCCGGCGCAGGCGTGGCGCAACACATCCACCTGCACCTGGTGCCGCGCTGGCCGGGCGACGCCAACTTCATGACGACCATCGGCGAGACGCGGGTGATGCCCGAATCGCTCGAAGAGACGTACCGCCGGCTCTCCCCGCATTTTGCCTCGCTTATGCCGGGTTCGATCTCCTGAAGCGGCAACCGGCGGCCGCGCAATCGCTTGGCCCCACTCATCGCATTCGATAAACTGTATCCATGCAAATTAGCCGCCGAACCGTGCTGGGAATGGCTGCCGCTCCGCTGCTGGCGAAGGCCGCGCCGAAACTTACGCCGAAGGACAAGATCATGGTGCCGAAGGGGATGTGGCCGGCGATGCTCACGCCGTTCAAGCAGGACCGGTCCGTGGACTGGAACGCGCTCGACGCCCTTACGGACTGGTATCTGGAGAACGGCGCCGACGGGATGTTCCCATGCTGCGCTTCGAGCGAAGTATGGACACTGAGCGAAGAGGAGCGGCTGAAGGTGACGGCCCACGTCGTGAAGCGGGCGGGGAAGGCGCCGGTGGTGTCGGCGGGTCTTCCAGGCCGGGAAGTAAAGACGATCGTTCCTTACGTGAAGCGGCTGATGGAGACGGGTGCGCATGCCGCGGTCTTCATGACCAACCAGATGGCGGAGAAGGCGGAGCCGGATTCGGTCTGGCGCGACCGCGTGGAGGCGGTGCTGGAGGCCACGGGAGACGTGCCCTTCGGCGCATACGAAGTGCCGAGCCCTTACAAGCGGCTACTGACGCCGGAGATGATGCGCTGGGCGGCGCAGACCGGGCGCTTCGTCTTTCTCAAGGACACCTCGTGCGACGTGGAGGCGATCGCCGCCAAGTGCGCGGCCATCGAGGGCAGCCCCTTCCGGCTCTTCAACGCGCATGTGCCGATTCTGGTGGAAGCCATCGAGCGGCACGCGGACGGCTTCTGCGGGATCGCGGGCAACGCGTATCCGAATATCGTCGCTTACGCGACGCACCACGCGCTTGAACCGGGCAAGGCGCAGAAGGCGCAGGAGTTCCTCACTCGGAACGAGAAGCGGCTGGGCATGGCGTATCCGCTGACGGCGAAGATTCTGGCGCGCATGGACGGCGTTCCGATTGAGCCGGTTTGCCGGAAGAAGTCCAAGCCGCTCAACGCGGAGCAAATGCGCATCCTCAACGACGTTCACCGGGAAGCGGAGGCGCTGCTGAGCTAGACAACGTTCCCTTCGGTTTCACTTTGGGCGAACACGCCGAAGTATGCGAGGATAGTGAGGGAATTGCGATGAAGAGCCGTGCCGGCGGAGCGGGCGGGCGCGTTCACCAGCCGGACTCCGGGCCGTAACCGGGCGCATCCATTTCGGTTACAAACCATTCCGGCGAACTTTCCATTCCCTGAAAGGAGGGTTCGTCATGCGGAATACAGCGGCAATCGAACATGCCGATACCCTCGTTCAGGAAGAGAAATGGTATGAACTCCGCCAACTGATCGGCGGTTGGCTGGAACCCGAGATCGCGGACCTTCTGTTCGAACTGCCCACCGCGAAGCGCGCCATTCT
>JADYZL010000162.1 GCA_020853155.1 Bryobacterales bacterium | reverse complement strand
TCACCATTACGCGGCCACTCTGGAAAGTTCCGCTGCGCCACCGCATTCGCGTGGACCATCGCTTTATCGGAACGGGCGCGAAGGATGGGCTCGACCGGAGTTGGAACCGCCAGCAACGCTTGCGCTACCTGGTACGGAGCGATATTCCGCTGAGGCGGGGCAATGGCGGCCGGCCGGTGCTCCTGCTCGGGCTCTACGACGAACTCTTCTTCCACTCCCGCGAGAGAGGGGAGAAATTCTTTGAGAAGAACCGAATCTACGCTGGGCTCACTTTCCGGCCCACGCGGACACTGGCATTCGAATTCGGCGGCTTCACACAGAAAACCCATCGGGGCAACGGGGAGCGGGAAAGCAGCATGGCTTTCCTTGTGGGCGTGAGCAGCACGGCCTCTCTACGCCAATTATTCGGCCGGCGATAGAACGGATGCTCCTTGCGCCCGGCGGTCTCGCTTCATATACTGGCAATTCCTTTGCGATAGAGATTCGGGAGGTTTTTGTGTCTGGTGTTGGAGAAGTATCCCGGCGGCGGGTATTGCAATCGAGTGCGGCGGCGCTGGCGCTTTCCGCGGCGCAGGCGAATGCGCAGGTAAAGACATTGCGCGTGGGCCTGGTTGGGGTTGGCGGCAGAGGCACGGATTTGCTGGGGCAGATCCTCCGCATGGATAACGTCGCCGTGACGGCGGTGGCCGACATCGACGAACGGCACATCGCCAGGGCGCAGAAGCTGGTGACGGATGCGAAGATGCCTCGGCCGGAAGGGTACGGGCGGGGTGAGAAGGATTACGAGCGGCTTTGCGAGCGGAACGATCTCGACCTGGTGCTCAATGCGACGCCGTGGCAGTGGCACACGCCGATCTCCGTGGCGGCAATGAAGGCGGGCAAACATGCCGCGACGGAAGTGCCCGCGGCCATCACGCTGGAACAGTGCTGGGAACTGGTGGAAACCTCTGAGAAGACGGGCAAGCACTGCGTGATTCTCGAGAACGACTGCTATGGCCAAGACACGCTCATGGTGCTGAATATGCTACGGCAAGGGCTCCTCGGAGAGCCGCTGTTCGCCGAAGGCGGTTACATGCACGATCTGCGGAGCGTGAAGTTCGGCGCCACCAAGGCAGGCCCCGTGAGCAACCCGGAGACGTGGAGGCTGGAACACACGCTGAAGCGGAATGGCAACCTGTATCCCACGCATCCGATTGGACCGATTTCCTGGTGGCTGGATATCAACCGTGGAGACCGCTACACGTCGATCGTCTCGATGAGTTCGCGCGGTGGCGCGATGCGGGAGTATGCCGAACGCGAGTTCGGCAAGGACGACTGGCGGGCAAAAGCCGAATACCGGCTCGGGGATGTGAATACCTCGATCCTTCAGACCGCGAGAGGCCGGCTGGTGCATCTCTACCTGGATACGAACACGCCGCGCGTGAAGGAACACCTGACGCGGTTGCAATGCTCGAAGGGCGTGTATTCGGTGATGCTCGACAAGATCTTCGTCGATGGACGAAGCTTCCGGGGCGATAACGAGAATTGGCGCGCCCGCGATGAATGGGAAGAGATTGCGCCATACCGGGAGCGTTACCAGCACAAGCTATGGCGCGAGCGCGG
This sequence comes from Bryobacterales bacterium, assembly GCA_020853155.1. Taxonomy (GTDB): domain Bacteria; phylum Acidobacteriota; class Terriglobia; order Bryobacterales; family Bryobacteraceae; genus JACTMJ01. The sequence continues at coordinate 4,305 of JADYZL010000162.1, read as the reverse complement.
GGAAGCGGCCACCGGCTCGCACGGCGGCATCGACTACATGCTGATCTACCGGCTGGTGAAGCGCCTGCAGGCTGGGCTTGCGCCGGATACGGACGTTTATGACGCGGCGGCATGGAGCGCGATCGTGCCGCTTTCGATTGAGAGCGTGGCCACTCGTTCGCAGCCGCTGGAGTTTCCCGATTTCACGCGAGGCCGCTGGCAGGAGCGGCCCGGGATCAATCCGGACGAGATCGATTAGAGGCGGCGGGGCATGATGAGGAAAACGATGGAACGGAATTTGCATCGCGGGCACAGCGCGGCTCTGGCGGCTTTGCTCGATCTGGGAACGGCGGGCCAACGCGGCTTCGCGGGTGAGACGCTCACTCGGCCCCTGCGCTTCGGCTTCGTGGGAGTGGGAGACCGCGGATCCGCGCACCTGGATGTCCTGTTGCACATGGATAGCGTCGAAGTACCGGCGCTCTGCGATATTAACGACGCCTATCTCTACCGGGCGAAGCGCTGGGTGACGGAGGCCGGGAAGCCGGAACCGAAGCTCTACGGCAAGAATGATACGGATTGGATGCGCATGCTGGAACGGGACGATCTGGATGTGATCGTCTGCGCCACGGGCTGGAAGTGGCATGCGCCGGTCTGCGAAGCGGCGATGCTCGCGGGCAAGCATGCCACAACGGAGGTGCCCGCCGGGCTTACCGAAGATGAGTGCTGGGGGCTGGTGGACACCTCCGAGAAAACCGGCAAGCATTGCATGATGCTCGAGCAGGCCAACTATTCCCCGGACTTGCTGCAGATCCTGAACATGGCGAGGGCGGGATTGTTCGGGGAGATGCTTCATTGCGCGGGCGGCTACGTGCATGACCTGAGACTGGTGAAATTCGATCCGGAGCGCGAGCCGTGGCGCTTGCAGTATTCGATCGGCCACAACTGCAATCTGTACCCCACGCACGCCATCGGCCCGATTGCCTGGCTACTCGATATCAACCGCGGCGATCAGTTCGATCATCTGGTTTCGATGAGCAGCAAAGCGCGCTGCCTGAACGATTTCGCCAGGCTGTATTACGGCAAGGAGAGCCCGTACGCGACGATGGCGATGAAACAGGGGGATGTGAACGTATCGATGATCCGGACGAAGCGGGACCGGACGGTGACACTGCACTTCGATACGAACACGCCGCACCCGCACACGGCGGAGTTTCGCGTGCAGGGCACGAAGGGGCACTACGCGGAGAATCTCGAATCGGTCTACTTCGACGAACGCAGCCCGAAGCCGCACACGTGGGAGCCGCTCAAAAACTACGCCGCGCAGTACCAGCATGAGATGTACAAATCGATCGATCCCGCCCGCTTCAACGAGGAAGGGCGGGGCCATGGCAGCGACCTGATTACCTCAATGCTCTGGCAGCGCTTCCTGAGGGCAGTTCGGGCGGGCGTGGAGCCGGACCCGGATGTGTACGACGCCGCAGCCTGGAGCGCGATTATTTCGCTGAGCGCGCGTTCCGTGGCAGCGGGTGGAAAGCCCGTGGACTTCCCGGATTTCACACGCGGGAAATGGCGGACGCGCGAGCCGCTGCGGCTCGGTTGAGGATTGGGGCGCGGCTCCCTCCGCGGGTGCGCCGCTGCGTATAGAATGGCCGCATGCAACGACGGCATTTCCTCGCGACGGCTCTCGCTTCGTCTCAGGTGAGGGGCGCCCACGAAAGAGTGAACCTGGCGCTCATCGGCTGCGGCGGGCGTGGGCGATACGTAGCGGGGTTTGCGAAAGAGCACCCCAGCGCCCGGTATGTCGCGACCGCCGATGTCTATCTGCCGAACGCGCAAACCGCGGCCCGCCAGTTGGGGACGGCAGACGCCGTGCAGGATTTTCGGCGCCTGCTCGACCGCAAGGAAATTGATGCCGTGATCGTCGCAACGCCGGACCACTGGCACGCAACCATCGCGGTGCTCGCGGCGGAGGCGGGCAAGGCTGTCTACGTCGAGAAGCCTCTGGCGTATTCCATCTCCGAAGGGCGGAAGATCGTGGAGGCGATGGAACGCACAGGGAAGCTGATCTTCGCGGGCACCCAGCACCGCAGCGCGCCACATTTCGCGCAGGCGGCCAGCCTCGTTCAAGGCGGTTATCTCGGCGAGGTGAAGTATGTACGCATTTGGAACTACGTGAATCTCTACCCAAGCGTCATCTCCAGAGCGCCGGATTCCGAGCCCCCGGACGGGCTCGATTGGGAGATGTATCTTGGCCCCGCGCCCAAGGCGCGCTTCAATCAACGGCGCTTCCTTGGGCAGTTCCGGCAGTTCCGGGATTATGCGGGGGGCACCATCACCGATTTCGGAACGCACCGGTTCGATAGCCTTCATCAGATCATGGGGCTGCATGGCGCGGCGGCAGCGCCGAAGCGGATCACGGCGTCAGGCGGGCGTCTGGTGCTGGAGGGGGCGGGGGATAACCCGGATCTCTTGCAAGCGACCTTTGAATATGAGGGCTTTGTCCTGAGCTATGAAGGGGTGAATTTCAATGGTCACGGGGGAGGCTATCGGACTCCGCAATGGCGCTACTACAACGCGCGCGGGGAAAGGGACATGCCCAACGGGATGGCCTTCTACGGCACGAAAGGGACGATGATCGCGGAACGGCTGGGATTCGAAATTCATCCGGAACCGGGCGGCCCGCGCGATGCGGCGCCACGGACGGAAGCGCAAGCGGTTCCGGCGAAGGATGCGACGCGCGAGCATGCCATGCACTTTGTAGATGCCGTAAGGGGCGCGGCGCCACCGGTGACAACGGCGGAGGCTGCGCACCGGGCGACGAACATCGGCCACCTTGGGAATATCGCGCTGCGTACCGGGGAGAAGCTCCACTGGGATGCAATGGCGGAACGCTTCACGAATTCGGAGACCGCGAATCGTCTACTCGAGCGCACGCCGCGCGAACCGTGGGACCTGCTGGGGCGTGACCGCGCTTCGAGGACCGGCGCCGTCTAAAAGGGCCGAAGGAGCGCCGAGCCGAACCTCGCGGGACGATGCGGGTTGACATAGAATAGTTGAAATTCAAGGTCTCAACGAGAGGGTGCGGTGCATGCGAAAAGTGCTTCCAATCGGACTGCTTGCGGTTGCGGCGATTGTTGCGTTCATGTCGTTTTCGGGCGTGGGCGCATCGGCCAGGGTGGAGGAGATTCCCGATACTCCGATGGCGAGTGGGAAGACGCCGCTCGATGCCTATGTGCAAGCGCCGGACCCCGCGTATCGCTATGAGTTCGTGCAGGCGCAGGAAAGTGATGGCGTGCGGGCGTCTCTGCTGCGGATGACCTCCCAGGATTGGCTCAGTGAAGCCGAAGTGAATCGCACGAAATGGGAGCACTATCTCTGGGTCTACACCCCCGCAGCGGTGAAATTTGAGACGGGGCTGCTGTTTATTTCGGGTGGCGCGAACGACGGCAAGATTCCCAAGCCTTCGCGCGACTACGCCGACCTTGCCCGGAAGACCCGGAGTGTCGTTACGGAACTGCGCATGGTGCCGAATCAGCCTTTGGTGTTCAAGAACGACAACTTTGGCCCTCGCAAGGAGGATGAGCTTATTTCATACGGCTGGAGGCGGTATCTCGAAGGTTCGAAAGACCCGAAGTGGCTAGCGCGGCTGCCGATGACCAAAGCGGCGGTGCGGGCGATGGATACCGTGACGTCGTTTTCCGCAACCAAGGAGGGCGGCGGCACGGCGGTGGGCAAGTTCGTGGTGGCCGGTGGCTCAAAACGCGGGTGGACGACGTGGACCACGGCGGCGGTGGATAAGCGCGTCGTGGCCGCGGTGCCCATCGTGATCGATACGCTGAATGTGGAAAAGGCCTTCGTTTATCACTACCGCAAGTACGGTTTCTGGGCGACGGCGGTGGGCGATTATTTCCGGGAGGGAATTATGGATCGTATTGACGATCCCGAGTTCCGGGCGATGATGGCCATTGTCGATCCGTATGCATACCGGTCCCGATACACCATGCCCAAGTTCATGGTGAACGGATCGGGCGACCAATTTTTCCGCCCGGAATCTTCGCGTTTCTACTATCCCGGCCTGCCGGGAGAGAAGCATCTGCGGTATGTGCCCAACGCGGGACATAACGTCTCGAAGGGAACGGATGCGTTCGATTCCATCAAGGCGTTCTATCAAGCGGTGGTTGAAGGGCAGCCCCGGCCCGAACTGCACTGGACCGTGGAGCCGGACGGCGCACTGCGCGTTACAAGCAACGTGTCGCCCAAGGCAGTGCGATTGTGGGCCGCAACGAACCCGAAGTACAACGACTTCCGCCTCGATTCGGCGGGGCC
>JADYZL010000161.1 GCA_020853155.1 Bryobacterales bacterium | reverse complement strand
GATCGTGGGCGCTTTACCGGTGAGCAGGCTCTTCATGAACACGGAGATCACGCCGCTATACGGGCTATTGGGGTCCTGCCGGGGGCCATAAACGTTGAAGTAGCGCAGCGCCACGGTCTCCAGCCCGAAACAGGCTTGAAAGACCTGCGCGTAGTATTCGCCCATCAACTTCTGCGCCGCGTAAGGAGACTTCGGCTGGGGGCGCATCGTCTCCACCTTCGGCAGCACTTCCGTATCTCCGTAAGCGGAGGAAGAAGCCGCATAGACCACGCGGCGCGCTTTCGCGTCGGCGGCGGCGCGGAAGACGCTGAACGTACCGTTCACGTTGACATCGTGGGAAGGAACGGGGTCGCTGATCGAGCGGGGCACGGAGGGGATCGCGGCCAAATGGTACACCACGTCGGCGCCGCGGGCATGCTTGAGCACCGTATCGTAATCGCGGATGTCCGCAACCACCAGGGAAATACGCTCCAGCACTTCGGCCAGATTGGCGCGCTTCCCGGAAAGCAGGTTGTCGATCGCGACAACCTCGGCATCCGCCTCCCGCAGTAATTCCCGAACCGTGGCGGAGCCGATGAACCCGGCGCCGCCTGTGACAACGTACTTTGGCATGCTAATCCTTAACCCGCGATCTTTGCGTATTCCGCGTTCAAATAATCGATCGATTCCTTCGCGATCTTCTCCGCGCCCGGCTTGAAATCGAACGCTTCGAGACTCACGAAGCCAGTGTAGTTCCTCGCCGCCAGCACGGCCAGCACGGGTTTGAAATCGTAATCCCCCGTCCCCGGATGCCCGCCGTCCATCTCGTTGACGTGTACGTGTTCAATGTACGGGTAGAACTCTTCCACCAACTCCGCGTGCGGGCGCTCTTCGAGCACGGCATTGTGCGTATCGAACATTGTCCGGATGGCCGGGCTGTTCACGGATTTCACAATGGAGACGGCTTCTTCGAGGGTCTCCACCACGTCGCACTGGTCTTTCGGCAGGGCTTCGACGAGGATGCGGACGCCGCGCTGTTCCGCGTAAGGCGCCACCCAGGCCAGCAAATCCCGGTAGTGTTTTGTGGCCTCCTTGGCGCTCAAGCCGCCGGTGGTGGCGCGCTGGGCCGGGGAGCCGAAGATCATCACTCCGCGCGGCCCAAGATCGGCGCAGAGCGAAACCAGATCGTGAATGTGCTGCCAGCTTCGCTCGCGCAGCGCCTTATCGGGAGTGGTCACGTGCAGCCCCTTCGGCGCCACCATCAGCCAGTGCAGCCCTACGAACGTCAACCCTTCTTCCTGGATGATCCGGGCATGCTCGCGTCGTGCGTCAGCGGTGATACTCGCGGGATTATCGGAAAGCGTGAACGGCGCGATCTCAATCCCTTCATACCCGAACTTGCGCATGGAGCGGCAACTCTCGGCGAAATCCCAACCCTGATAAACCTCATTGCAGATGGCATGCCGTATCTTAAAACTCATTCGACGAATCTCCCTCTACCTGAATCGACTGGGCGTCAACGGGCTGCGCTAGCTTGAGGATGTCACCATCTCCGGTACGGCTTGGCCATCGGCCGGCCGCAGCCGCTTCGCGTCCGCATCCAATTCCGCCGCGACAATCAGCGATAAGCCCGGCCAGGGCATGAGCCTATCCAGCCGCCGCCAGAGCCACACGCTCTTATCGAACAACTTCAACGTTACCTTAGCCACCCGGCGCCGGCGAAGAACCCGGCCGTAGGCCAGCCAGGAAAGCGAACCCACCCGGTTAAACTCCCGCACGGCCACCGGACGTAATCCGGCTTCCGCCATCATGGCAGTCAACTCCCGCCGTTCAAACCGCCGCAGATGCCCCAGTGGTTTGTCGATGCTGCCGAACAGCACCTTCTTGTGCGGCACGAGCACAACCACCCTCGCGCCAGGATGCAGCACGCCCGCGATCGCCTTGAGCGTCGCGGCGGGGTCGCTTTCAAACTCCAGCACGTTCAGGCACACCACGGAATCGAAGGCCCCGGCAAATGCCGCGAAGCTCTCCGGATCACCTGGGTCGATTGCCGCCACCTGCACGTTGGGAGTCCGCAGAAAGCGGTTCTCGAGCGCATGGAGCATGAGCGGATCCTTGTCGGAAACCACATAGCGCAGCCGCTTCGCCATCAACCGTGAACTCAAGTGGCCGGTGCCCGCGCGTAACTCAAGCACCGCGTCCCCCAGATACGGCGTCACTTGGTCCCCGATCCATCGGAGATACTGCGGTGTGCCGGAGAGATTGTTCAAGAGCAGCCGCCCATAGGGGGCCGTGTACAGATCGTCGATCAGCCAGAAGCGCAGAATGGCGCCGAGCGCCTGGACGCCATCCTTCCAGTTAATCTTCTTTCCTTCGTCATAACTACGCCCGTGGTAGCTGATGGGCACTTCGTAAATGCGCAGCTTCCGCTTCGACGCCTTCATCGTGATCTCCGGCTCGAAGCCGAACCGGTCGGATCGAATGGGGATGCTCTTCAGCAGATCCGTGCGGAATACCTTGTAACAGGTCTCCATATCGGTCAGGTTCAGATTGGAGAACATGTTCGAAATCAGCGTGAGCGCGGCATTCATTTTCGAATGCCAGAAGGGAAGAATGCGCGTGCGTTCGCTTCCCCGGTAGCGGCTCCCAAACACGGCATCGGCACGGCCGTCAAGCAGCGGCTTCAACAGCAGTGGATACTCGTTGGGATCGTACTCAAGGTCTGCATCCTGCACCAGGCAGAAATCCCCGGTGGCATGGCGGATCGCGGTGCGGATGGCCGCGCCCTTGCCTTGGTTCTTTTCGTGCCGGTAGAGCCGGATTTCCGGGTGCGCTCCGGCAAGCCTCCGCAGAATCTCCCAGGTTCCGTCCGTGGAGCAATCATCCACCATGATCAGTTCCCGCTCCATTTGCTCCGGCAGAGGGGCTCGCAACACTTGCTGGACGCTGGTTTCCAGCACGATCCGCTCGTTGAAGACCGGGATGAGGATCGAGAGTTTCATGTGCCGGCGAATCTCTTATTCTAGGCCAAAAGGGCGATCCCACGGCCTCGCTCGATCCCTTCGTCCGCCGGAAACCCGCCGCTTCCCGATGGAACGGCGCCGGAACCGCCTGCCTTCAGACGAGCGGATTTCGTGTGTAGGCGCGGATCTCGAACACGCGCGCGAGAGGATCTCCGTTCGTCTTCGAGATCCGCACGCGCAAGCGCTCCACCGGCTTCGCCTCGAACGAAACGCGGTTCAGCCTTTGATGATTGCCCTCCACCTTCGCCACGGTTTCATACTCCGTAGCGCCCGGCCGTTTCACCTGTAGCTCATAGTCGCGGACCGTTTCGGGCTGTGGCGCACGGACGATCGTGCGGGTCATCGAATCGTTCGCGGTGAGGGTCAGTTCGCGCTGGAAGCCAGTATCGAAGGTGATTTGCACCCACCCGATGCTTTGAGGCCGCTGCCAGACGAGCTCGATCCAGGCAGGCTCCGCGCCCATCTTCGCCGCCCAATGGTTCATGACCAGTGGCGCCGCACCGCTCTTCGGAATGTCGCGAACCGTTCCGTTGAGCACCTTCGCCGGTTCACGGCCTTCTTCATGGCCGCAGGCCTCCACCGACGCCGTGCGGGCGAGATCGAGGGGATCTTCGTTCTTCACGCGCATGATCGTCTGATCGTCGCGCAGCAGCGTTTGCTGGAGCCGCGCCAGCCGGGACTTGTCCTGCCGGAGCTGCCGGGGCGTTACCCCCTCCCTCACGCACTGCGCCGCCGCCGTGCCCGCCGCCTGCCCAAGCACCGCGCAGGTTGCCATCACGCGCGTCGAGGAGAAAGCAACGTGCGTCGCGCTCGCATTGCGGCCCGCCATCAGCAGGTTCTGGATATTCCGGCTATATAACGTCGAATACGGAATATTGAACACTTCCTTCGTGCGGATCTGCTGGGCCGGGGAGAGGTCCGCGCGATCGAACCCGCCCGGAGGATGATCGTCCATGGGCCAGCCGCCGATCGCCACCGCGTCGTCAAAGTGGCCCCCGTCTTCGAGGTCCTGCTGCTTCAGCGTCGAATCTCCCACCAGCCGCCGGCTCTCCCGCTTGCCCGGCATCATGCCCACCCAATCGAGCGCCCAGCGCCGCGAATTGGGATGCTCTCCGCTGTTCTTGATGTAATCCCACACGCCCATCACGATGGCCAGCAATTCGAAGCGGATCCGCTCGTTGTCGTGGATCGTGTTCAACTGTCCGCCCCACTCGATCCACCAGTAGCCGTACTCCCAGAATTCCGTGCCCCGGTGTTTCAAATGCTCCCGCGTCACTTTCCGCGCCCACTTGGGCGGCGTGAAGGGCATCACTTTGTCGTAGAGCTTCGATGTGAAAAGGATGCTGTTGCCCATCGTCTCCGCGTCGGGCTTTTCCGGGGCGAGGCTCTCGCCGAACTCCCCGCGCGCTTCACGTCCGTACCGATTCTCCGCGCCCGCTTCGAGGCCGAGGCGGCTATCTCCCGTGCAATCGAGAAAGACCTTGGCGGAGATCCGGTAGAGGTGCTCCGTCTTATCGCAGCGCACCATCACCCGCTCAATCTTGCCACCCTTCGTTTCCGCCGAATAGAGCGCCGCATCGAGCAGCAGCGTGATGTTCGGTTCGGAGACGCACTTGTCATAGAGCAGCAGGTCCCACATCTCCCAGCAGCGCTGCGGGTTATTCACCGCGTCGTCGAGCCGCAACTCTTCAAGCAAACCGCCTTCGCGCCAGCCGGGCCGGCCTTTGTGGCAGTTCGCGCCCACGATGTGCATCTTCACTTCGCTCGAAGAGTTGCCACCCAGGCGCGAACGGTCCTGCGCCAGAATCACCTTCGCCCCATGCCGCGCCGCGGAGATCGCCGCATGCACGCCCGCGGGGCCGCCGCCCGCCACGAAGACATCGCAGGAGAGATCGAGCAAGCGCATGTTTGGTTCGGGGGAAGCAAGATGGCGATCTCCCGAGAGCGGTTCGATCATGCGGATAATCCGCTGCGCTTCCGCCGTCCGCGCTGCCGTTTCTTCGGCGTTCGCGCTCAAGGCGCCCGCCGGGGACAAATCCTGTGCATTCACGTAAACCGAATAGCCGGTGAACCCGGCCACCGTGCGGATCAGATCCCGACGCTTCATGGCGCACTCCCTTCGCGGATTCTTGCAACACTCCCGCAAGATTGATTATTCCAGAACTGTTAAGGATCGCTACTGCCCAATCTCATGGCAAACGAAGCACTCGATCGACGCCTTGGTTTCCCGGTGGCAATCGACGCACATGGTCATCGTGGGCGGCACGGCCAGCGTCACCGCGGCGGTGGCATTCACATTCCCGTGGCACCGGGCACATTCGGCCTTGGCGTCCAGGTGAACCTTGTGGCTGAAGAAGACGAAATCCGGCAGCCGGTACACCCGCTTTGTGGGAAACTTGGTTTGCGCGGCGGTGAAGGCCGTGTGGCAAACCTTGCATTCCTCTTCGCCGGGGAACCCCGCCCCAGCCGCCTTCTGCGCCCCCGTATGGCACTTCGTACAGGGCATCTTCAGCGGAGCATGCATCTTGTGGCTGAAGCGCGGCGCATCGTCCGCAGCCTGCATCACGTACACGCCGGCCAGCAGCAGCGTGAGAATGGCCAGTGAACGTATTCCGGTCATTTCTCGATTCACTCCGGCAGCGCGTAAGCAATGAGGGCGTCGCTGAAGACATTGCTGTACTTGTTGCCGCCCCCGGCCGCGATCACCACGAACTGCTTCCCGGATTTCTTCCCCACGAAGCTCATCGGGTTGGCGTGCGCGCTGGCGGGCAGTTTCGTCTCCCAAAGCAACTTGCCCGTATCCTTATCGAAGGCCCGGAAGCGGCTATCGTTGCTTGAACCGATGAAGAGTAGCCCGCCCGCCGTCACCATGGAGCCACCCATGCCCGGCGCTCCCGTGGGCGGCAGACCCTTGGCCACCAACTCGTCCACCACGCCCAGCACGACACGCCAGCGGAACTCCCCGGTATTCATGTCGATGGCCGTGAGGTGCGCCCAGGGAGGCGCCTGGCAGGGCCACAGGCGCTGATCCCAGAACCGCGCGCTATTCGTACGCAGACCCACCCGGCCATAGGGCACCTGCGCGCCTTCCCGGTTCGGCCTCAGATACGAAATCATCCCCGCATCGGCGGAGTTCACATAGAGCGTCTGGGTCTCGGGATCAAACGACGCGCCGCCCCAGTTCGTGCCTCCGTTCGTGCCTGGAAACAACACCGTCGGCTTGAGGCCGATCGGCGTATACAGATCCCCGAACACGGCGCCCTTGACGAGTTCTTCGCAGAAGGCGCGATGAGCCGGGTCCACATCGGCGAGTTCACCGGGCTTCATTGATTGCCGGGCGAAGGGCTTCGGCAGAACCGGGAACGGCTGCGTAGGCCAAGCCTTCTCGCCGGGAACCGTGCTTGCCGGAACCTTTCGCTCCTCGATGGGAAACAGCGGCTCGCCCGTCTCCCGGTTGAAGACGAAGGTAAAGCCGGTCTTGGTGACTTGCGCCACCGCAGGCACTCGCTTCCCGTTCCGCGGCACCTCGATCAGGTTGGGCTGGGCGGGAAGGTCGTAATCCCAGATATTGTGGTGCATGGTCTGGAAATGCCATACTCGCTCGCCCGTGCGCGCCTTGAGCGCGACGAGCGAATCGCCGAACAGGTTCTTCCCAGGACGGTCGCCGCCATAGTAGTCGGCCGAGGGCGAGGTCAATGGCAGGAAGACCAGGCCGCGCTCGCGATCGACGCTCAGATTGCTCCAGGCGTTCACGCCGCCGCGATCCTGCCAGCTATCCCCCTCCCACGTGTCGTGCCCGAACTCGCCGGGGCGCGGCACCACGTGGAAGCGCCAAACCAGCTTTCCGGTAAGGACGTCGAAGGCCCGGATGTCACCCGATGGCGCTTTCGGCTCGCCGTCTGAAGTCCACGCGCCGCAAATCGCCAAGTTCTCGAAGATGGCCGGGGGCGACGTCATGCCATAGGCGCGGCCCGGAAACTTGTCCGCGGCATCCTTGCGGAGATTGACAACTCCCATCTCCCCGAAGTTCGGGTCCGGCTTGCCTGTCGCCGCGTCAATGGAGAACAACCGCCCGTCGATCGTGCCGTAGACCAGGCGTTCGAGTTTCCCGTCCGTCCAATAGGCCGGGCCACGATGGATGAACAGCGTGTACGAGTGCTCTTTATTGATCTTCGGATCGAAGGCCCAAAGTTCCGTGCCGGTCTCCGCATCGAGCGCTACGAGCCGGTTGAAGGGCGTCGTGACGTAGAGCCGGTTCGCCACCATGAGGGGCGTGGCTTCAAACGCGCTGCGCACCGGGTACTTGCTGCCGTCGCTGACGTCGCCGGAATGCCAGGTCCAGGCTGGCTTGAGCTTCGCGACATTGCTCTTGTCGATCTGCTTCGCCGGCGAATGCTTCATGCCTCCCGCGTCCCCGCCCCAGAAATGCCATTCCTGGGCGGGAGAGACCGCGGTCAAGAGCAAGAATCCACAAACGGCCAGTAGCCCACCAAAACCCTGCATAGAAGCCTATTTTAGGCGATTGCGCTCAGCAGTGCTAAACTGGAGTTTCGGGTATTAAATAGATGCAATTGGCGCGCCGCTGGCCGATCCTGGTATTCCTTCCCGCAATCCTCCTTGCCGTGGCGCCGCCTTCCCTGGCGGAGGAGAGCGCCAACCCCGCCCAACCGCGCGCGGAGGCCTCGGGTGACGCCGTGGACACACTCAGGGCCGATCATTACTCTCTCTCCTCCGGCCGCGACCGGATCACGACGTCCGGCAAGTTCAGCACCGGCGTAGCCTCCGATTTCCAACTCACGCTCGGCGGCGAATTCAGCGACGGCCTCGCGCAGCAGAACGGCTTCACCGTCGACGTCAAGAACGTCCTGCGCGAGAACAGCACCCTGCGTTTCACCGCCTGGAACACGTTCGACACAAAAGACGGCGGCAACGATTGGATCAGCTCCATCAACTACATTCAGCCCTTGAAGCGCTGGGAATCGGGCGGCCTGTCGCTCAACCTCGGGGTGCATCGCTGGCAGTTCCCTTCCGTCCTCAGTGGAGGCACGGACTATATCGCCGATAGTGGCCTCATCTGGAATCAGCAGACCGGCCCCATCGGATTCACTCTCGACGCCAACGTCAAGACCCTGGCCGGAGCCCAAACCCGGAACGGGGCCGGAGGGCAGATCTACTACTTCCGCGGGACCACCGCGCACCCGCTGCGCCGCACCGGGAAGCTGAATCTGGCCCTCGTCCACGGCCCCTCGTTCACCTACGCCAACCGCTTCTACGGCTGCCGCGGCGCAAGAGTCTTCCGCTATGAAGCCGGGCTCAGCCTGAACTACGGCAGGTTCTCCGTAGACACCCTTTTCCGCCCGCAACTGGCGCTTCAGGGGCGCATCCCGGAGCACAACTTCTGGAGCGCCGGAATTTCCTACGTCCTTTGGTAACCTACGCTCCCCAACGGCTCCGGCCAAACAAAAAAGCGGGCGGAAGGCCGAAGCCCGCCGCCCAAAAGTTACCCAGGAAGTTAGATACAGAACGAAATCCCTTCGTTCATCCATCTCAAGCGAACTCTAACTCCTGAAAAGATCATCCCCGCCCCGAAATCGATGGCGCACACGGCAAACGGGCCGTTCGCCATGGCAATTTCGCCCATCGTTGCCGGGTTCCGTGTCCCCTTCTGGCTCTTAATGTCGCTTCCAGAAATATAAAAATAGCGTCACGAAAGAAGTGTTTCTCGTGGCGCCGATGCGGAGATCTTCGCGGATGATTGCTTCCTTGCCGGCTCGCTACTTGGAAGCCTGACGAGATCTCTCGTACGAATTCTCCTCGGCGGGTTGAATCTCGGAGGACCCTTTCAATGGACTGGACCAAGTTCGTGCTCTTCCTCGTGTTGTCTTTGCCGCTTAGCGCTTCGACGCTCGATGTCTTCTATCAAGTCACTTCTCTCGGTGGCAATAGTTACCGCTACGACTATGCGTTGCAGAACTATTCTTTTCTCGAAGGCGACGAACTCGCCATCGAGTTTCCCGCCGACCAATACGCATCGATCTCGAATGGCGAGCCATCGGCTTCCCCCGATTGGGATCTGCTGCTCTTCGCGCCCAACTCCCCTCCGGGCGCGGCGGGAGTTTACTCGCTGTACGCCCTCGTGGATGCGCCGGATGTCACTGTCGCTTTCTCCGTTGACTTCAGTTGGATTGGCGTGGGCGCCCCCGCGGCCCAGACATTCTCTCTGAATCGCTACGACCCGAATACCGGCGAGTTTCTGGAGATCGTTCAGCAAGGAATCACCAGGATGGAGGGCGCCGCCGCCGTCCCGGAACCCGGTTCCACGCTGCTCTTCGTCCCAGGAATGCTGCTCATTCTATTCCGTAGATTCAAAACCGCTCGCTCGCCGCGGCGCTAAACCAAATCCAATTCGTCCCAGGAGAACTCGCATGAAACCCCTACGCCAGGCGTGTGCCTTGATGCTGATGCTGCTCAGCCTTGGGTTGCCGGTTAGTGCCCAACTCACAGTGAGCGCTTACGAATTGTTGCGGGAGACGCGCATCACGCGGACCGTCTACGAATACGAATACCGCGTCACCGCCACCAACGGCGGGGCCGAGCCGGCCTTC
>JADYZL010000160.1 GCA_020853155.1 Bryobacterales bacterium | reverse complement strand
TTGCGGAATATCGTCGTGCCAAAATAAAGGAACACGTTGATCCCGGTGACTTGCTGGAGGACAGCCAAGGCAATTCCAATCGTGAGCGGGACGCGCAGCCGGGCCGAAAGCAGTTCCTGCCAGGTGCCCGATTCGGCCGACAACGACTGCTTAATCGCCGCCAGCTCGGCACGCGCGTATTCCTCCCCGGCAACTCGCGTCAGGATCGCTTCAGCGTCTTGCGCGCGCTTGCGCTCGACCAACCAGCGCGGGCTTTCCGGAATGGAGAACAAGAGAACGAAAAAGAAAACCGCCGGTACAAGCCCGCTGGCGAACATCCAGCGCCAGCCGGTAGTCTCGTTCCAGGCCTGGTCGCCTGCTCGGGCGATGAAGTAGTTCGCGAAGTACACGAGCACAATGCCGCTCACGATCGCGATCTGATTCACCGAAACGAGCCGCCCGCGCAGGTGGGCGGGGGCGATCTCCGCGATGTACATCGGAGTGGACATCGAGGCCACGCCAATCCCAACCCCGCCGAGCACACGAAAAACGATGAAAGTCCAAATATCGGCGGGAAGGGCGGTTCCCAGCGAAGAGGCCAGGAACAGTAGCGCGGAGAGGAACAACACTTTCTTGCGTCCGAATCGGTCAGAGAGAGGCCCGGCCAGCAGGACGCCTGCGGCGCAGCCAAGCAGAACGCACCCCGACGCCCACCCCTTCATCACGACATCCAGTTGAAACCGGACCGTCAGGAATTCGATCGCGCCGGAAATGACCCCGGTGTCGTAGCCGAAGAGCAGCCCGCCGAGCGTGGCTACCAGGCAGATAGGAATCAGGTACGAGAGGCGGGTCTGGAGTTGAGGTTGGGGCCGCGCGGCTTGAGTGAGGTTGGCGTTCACGACCTGGAAGTCCGAAGTCCGAAGTCCGAAGTCCGAAGTGCAGATGCAACCGGAGCAGGGAAGGCTAATCTCAACCGCAGAGACGCAAAACAGGAGGAGAAGTTGAACACCGTCGCGTGAAAAACCTGGTCTGTCCGAATCATATTTTGGGAATCAGGGGCTCTAGTCTAGTCCTAAAACAAGCGAATTACAGTCTGAAGGTGGGGAAGGGCTTCTTATTGCAAAGAACGTCAATCAACAATGGTGGCTCCGTCCGTTTTTTCTGTCCCGCGGCAGCCACCCATTTCGATTCCCTCACTGGGGCTACTCCCGGTCGACACCAACCGTTCACTTTTTGACTGTGCGTAGCGACACCTCTTGCGCTGGTGTCGGCTCCGCTACGATTCCCGGCGCCCGCTACGCCGAAGAAAAGCATTCCAATCTCTCCCAGGTCGCAAAGAAATCCTTCAGCCAACTGTTATAGCCCAGCACCCGATAGATGATTCGCCGTGCGGTGCGAACAACTTGGCAAGGTAGCAGCATGACCGCATGGAGAAAGCGCCGAAACTCCATCTTCACCAACTCCAAACCGCGCTCGCGGTTGGGCACCAGCAGCCCATACCACGCCTTGAGGTTCCAAGCCAAGGCCGCCATCACCATGTAAGCCCAGTTGCTAACCAAATCGCTGACCGGCATCCGCATCGCGTTGACTCCGTTCTTCAACTGCTCGATCACGTTCTCCTGGTCACACCGACCGTTGGCTAAGGCCACGATCTTTTCGGCTTTGTCCTTGCGGTTGGTGACGTAGAAAAAATAGCGGATTTCATCGAAGAGCACCTTCTCCCCTTTCTGCACGCTGAGGTTCTTGCGCACAATTATGAGCCGATATTTCCTGCCGCACTTGAGCGGCTGATACTCGATTTCGGCGATATCCTCCCCTACCAGTTTCTTGTTCTTAAACTGCCGTTCCACCACCACCCGTTCCTTGTGGCGAAATGCTTTGGGGCGCGGTTCGGTTAAAATTTCATACTGAGGCAGCCGCTCCAGGGGCTTCCAGGCCTGTGTTTCCAGGGCTTCGGCCAGTGCCACCACTTTGGGATGGGCATCCATTCCCAGGACGAATTTGCGCCCGGCATCGTCCCAACGATCCAGTTGCTCGGTGTGGGTGAAATCAGTGTCACCCCGGATGGTCACGCTGCCGGCCACCGGGCTGACCAACTCCACGGCCCGGTCGATCCACTCCACGCTGCCGGTGTGGCTGGTGGAGTTGCCCGGACGATTAACCAGGTAAAGCACCTCTTTGGTGTTGGCCAAGCTCACGATTAACGGCGCGTAGCCCCAGATCCCTTTGTAGGAAATATCCATCCCCTCCTTACATTCGCCGTAGGTCTGGGCCACCGTCCCGTCCACATCCACAAAGGCTTCCTTGAGGAATCCTTCCGGTTGCACTTTCCACACCGCCAAACGCGCCCGATTGGCGCATTCTTCCAAGGCCACGATATCCTCAACGCGGAAACGGCGAGTGAAATCTCCGGCGGTCGTCGGGTCCGGAATGCGCTCGGCGCCCAGGCCGTTGAGGAACACCTCGTCTTGCCGGCGCAGTTCGATGTCTTCCATCCGCTGCCCGCCGGCCAGTAAGTTATAGGTCAGGTTCAGGACGTGGTCGCTCTCGTGGTAGGGCAGATGCACTTTGAGCAACTGCAGATTTTTATCGATGTCCTCCACCAAGCCCAACCGTTGCACCATCAGGTGCATGGCGCCGATGCCGCCACAGTTCATCGCTGTGGTTCGTTCGGACATTTCGTAACGAATATTGCTGGCCTTGAGCATCGGCTGCGGCTGGTCTTCCCAGTTCTTTGGCGCAAGCCGGCGCTCGATTCTCTGCTTGCGATTACGGAGGATTTTGCGATAGGTTCGGTTCACTCGAAATGGCCTTTTGTTGGTTGTTGCTGTCTTGATACAACATGCATTTCAACCAATATTTACGGGCATTTCGAGCTTTTTGTTTCACCAGCACGATTAAATCACGCTTGTTGAGGGACTAGCGGATGGTGGCGAAGCTAATCTGAGCAAACTTCGAGCGGCCCTAAAGGAGCAGATTGTCGTTCAGCGTAGGCAGGTGTCGGAGCAGTTGCTGAGACTAACGATCCGGATTCTGCCGTTGCGAGGGCGATGCTGGGAATGGGTGAACCATCCTGAGAAGCCGGATTGTCACCTTCTCCGCCAGACCCAGGTGGGTAGATCACCGGACAACACAAAGCTGCGTGGGCAACGCGGGCTGAGTATGGTGCGAATTGAACAACTATCGGAACTACGGCGGAGGTGGCAGTCACTGAACCAGTCGCTGCGCCGCGAATTAGGAAAGAAGCCACTGACCGCAGCGGAGATGCGAAATGATCCGATTCCGGATCCGTGTCCGGATATTCTCCGGAAGCTGGAGAACATCCGGGAGCAACGGGTAAACCAGACCGCCCACCTCATCGTGGCCCATGCGTTGGGTCTGAAACTGCGGGAGCCGCGGATGTCCGCGCAAAGCCGCGGGATCACCGACACCCACGGAGAGTATGAGGTAATAAATCCGCCGGTGGACATGATTGTGCTGGAAGATCTCACGCGCTATCTGTCGGAGCAAGGCAGAGCAAAGAGCGAGAACACGCGGCTCATGAAATGGTGTCACCGGGCAGTTACCCTGAAAGTGAAAATGCTGGCGGAGCCGTTTGGTATCCCGGTGCTCGAGATCC